>CAZQPZ010000001.1:0-15820 GCA_964595395.1 uncultured Lachnospiraceae bacterium
ATGTTGCATAAAGCTGTCTAGTAAATTTGGAGCAAGATTTTTTATTGTCGACTGCGCGCAAGGAAGCCCATTAAGCTTTGTGGAAGTCCTACCATCTGCGTGTAGAATGCGGGTGATTATAAGTTCTTCTTCCTCAATATCAAGCTCTTTCAAAACATCCAAAACATTTTTAGAAAGCGGTGCAAAAACTGCATCAACACGCATGCTTTCAGCGCCCGTTCTCAAAAGCCCCTTATCGGTTTTCATTGATAAAACAAAAAATAGAGCGTCAAAGATTAAACTTTTTCCTGCGCCCGTTTCACCTAAGATTATGTTAAGACCTTTGCCAAATTCAATCTCCTCTTTTTCAATAAGAGCAAGATTTTTTATAGATAGGCTTCTAAGCATCTCGTCCGCTCCTTAGTTAAGCATATCGCCAAGTGCTTGCACGGCATCACTTGCATTTGTTGCAGTTGGGAAAATGAGCATTACTGTGTCATCGCCATTCACTGCGCCAACAAGGTCTGTTAAATTAAGTTTATCAATAAAGCTGCAAACACCGCTTGCCATTCCTTTAAGAGTTTTAACAACTGCAATATTAAGCACTGCTTTAACAGAAATAACAGCCTCGCGGAAGATTGAAACAAACTTGTTTGAAATTTGCTGTTCTCCAGAGCCAACAATAGCATACTTATATTTTCCAGAGCTAGATAAAATCTTGGTCAAGCCAAGCTCTTTAATATCTCTTGAAATTGTTGCTTGAGTAATCTCGAAGTTCGCATTTTTAAGCTCTTTAGCAAGCTCGTCCTGCGTTTCAATCTCTTTTGTAGAGATAAGTTCCAAGATTTTCGATTGTCTAGCACTTCTTGCCATTGTTTCCTCCGAAATCGCTATTCTCCTTTATTTTAAAGGGATATAGCGATTTTGTATATTTATAAATTTATATTTATAAGCCGAGTTTTGATTATTATACAACATAATTTATAATTATGCAAGCCTTTTTTGCATATTTATTCAATGAATTTTTATAACAATTTGGAATTATGCAAGTTTATGAATTTGGAATTTATAAATATAAGGGTTTATGCATATATCGTGGAAAGCCCCTAGTAAGCGGCTAAGCCGCTGTCATCCTGAGCAAAGCGAAGGATCTACTAAGCCTGCCCTCGCCTTACTTATAAAAATCCAAGCGTGCGTAGTAGATTCTTCGGCTACCCGCCTCAGAATGACAGACTTCGTCTGCTACTATGATAAAACTCAAATGCCACCCAATAGATTCTTCGCTTACGCTCAGAATGACAAGAGCGCAGTGCGCCAAAAAACAGAATAAAAAAAACAGACGAAGTCTGTCCGCACCTTTTCACTATTCACTTTTCTCTCTTCACTTTCTGGACACCCTCCCAGCAAAACATACTCTCGCCTATTTTAATAATAAGAAAAAAGCCGAAGGATTTTCGGCTTTATAATTACAACTCTCTCTTCTCATCGCGCTCACTCTTAATTACGCCAACCATAGGAGCGCTAACACCAGTTATCCCAGCTAAAGCAACTGAACCAGCAAACACACAAGCAGAAATTCCAGCTCCGTCAACAATTTTTTCTGCCCTTAAATACTTTTTGGCAGCATCTCCATTTTCTTTTAACATACATTCTTTTGCACGCTCTTGAGAACGTAAACTTACTATTGCATCAGCATACTCTGTTACAGAAATTTCAGAAGATAAAAGTTGTGAATAAAGATCTTTTTCACCTTCCTCTATAACTTGCGCATAATATGAAGAGCTTTCATTTATATATTGATTAATTGCATCATCTTGTTTATCACGATAGATAAACATTGTTACAAGCGAAGGAACCATACACAAAAGTCCAAAAACCGCCACCGCGCCAATAGAAGAAAATGACACAATCTTAACAACTTTATCTCTATCATAATTTTTTACTTTTCCAGCTCCAAGTTTCTTTCTTTTTTCTTTATTAAATCTTTTCATTTAACACCTCTTGCCTACATTTTAACAAAAAAGGATATTAGTGTCAATACCCTTTTTAAATGTCATTTTTCGAGATGTCAATAATTTCCTCACTCGCCATTGCCTCTTCAATAAGCGCTTCAATGTCAAGATGGGATTCTTCTTGCTGAGCTTTTGAAAGTTTTGGTCTGATTACAGGATTTTTTGGAAGGAACACTGTGCAGCAATCTTCATATGGCAAAATTGAAGTTTCAAAGGTGTCTATATCGCGCGCAACCTTAATAATCTCCTCCTTATCCATTCCAATGCAAGGACGGAAGATTGGAATAAGATCAACCACATTTTCAGTAACAGTCATACTCTGCATAGTTTGACTTGCCACCTGCCCTAGACTTTCGCCAGTGACGATAGCACCCATATTATCACGAAGACAAATCCTTTCAGCAATTCGCATCATAATACGGCGCATGATTGTAATCATAAACTCTGGAGAACAATTTTGATGAATTGTCTCTTGCACTTTTGTGAAAGAAATGCAATGCACTTTTATCTCATCAACATAAGGCGTGAGTTTTTTTGCAAGAGTAAGCACCTTTTGCTTAGCCTCTGGAGACGTATAAGGATAGCTATGAAAATGCAACGCTTCCAATTTTAACCCGCGCTTAGCCATAATGTATCCTGCAACCGGGCTGTCAATCCCGCCCGACAGCAGAAGCAGCGCCCTGCCCGCAGTGCCAAGCGGAAGCCCGCCTTGACATTTTATAGTGTCGTCAAAAATATATGCTTTACCATTCTGCCTTATATCGACATGAAAAACCTTTTGAGGATTGTATAAGTCAACAGTCGCTTCTGGGCTGCTATCTAAAATCATGCCACCAAGCTCTGCCGCAAGCTCCATAGAATTAAGCGGAAATCTCTTGTCTCCGCGATTAACTTCCACTTTAAAAGTGCCATTTACAACTTCCACACCTTTAAAGTAGTTTTTGATTTCGTCGAGCGTTGCTTCAACTTCGTCAGCCACGCTTAAAGAGGTTAGTCCAAAAACTTTTGTAAGGCGTTCAGTTACCTCCCATTCATCTTCAATGTCAGTAACCATAAACCTGCCTTGAGTGCGCTCCAATTTAAACTGCAGCCCCTCCAGCTTTTTTCTTATATTATTAAGAAGAGCGTTTTCAAAAATATAGCGGTTTTCGCCCTTCAAAAATAATTCGCCAAGTCTAAGCAAAATTGTTTTTTTCACCTAAGTTTCTCCCAAAGTTCAATGTATTTTTCTTTTATAATTTTAGCAGCCTTTCTAACTTCTTCTTCGCTAAGCGCAGCATCGAAACTTGCCCTGACCGCTCCCTTAATTTCATTTGGTTTATATCCCATGGCCTCAAACACATGATTGCCCGCCTTTTTAGAAGAGCAAGCACTGCCACGGCTGAGCATAACATCATTTTCCAAGCTCCTGACAAGCGTTTCACCATTCACACCATCAAAGAGCATCATGCAGATGTAAGGCGAAGTGTTTTCGCCTATAAAACGAATGCCTTTTGTGCCCTCAAGTTCTTTTACAAAAACTTCCTTTAAAGCTTTAACTTTATTAAAGTTTTCCTTAACATTAATCTCGTTTGCCGCCTCATTCATCGCCATAATACCGCCAACATTTTCAGTGCCCGACCTTATCCCAAATTCCTGTCCGCCACCAAAAATAATGTTTTTAAGTGCTGCCTTATTTCTAACATACAGCGCGCCCACACCTTTAGGCCCATGAAACTTATGTGCACTTATTGAAAAGAGGTCAACATCCATTTTGTAAACAGAAAAATCAAGTTTTCTAAAAGCCTGCACACCGTCAACATGAATAATCGCTTTTGGCGAAACATTTCTCACAATTTTGCTGATACGCGCAATGTCATTTATAGCACCAGTGATATTACTTACTAACATACAACTCACAAGCCTTGTTTTAGGCGAAACCATTTTTTCAAGCGCAGTATAATCCACCTCGCCCTCTGACTCAAGCGGAATAAATTTAACATCCTTGCCTTCATTTTGAAGAGCGTGAGCCAAGCTGTCAACTGAAGCATGCTCACCAGCAGAAAAAAGATATTCCCACTTCCCCTCGCGAGAGGCTCCACGAATTGCAAGATTGTTTGCCTCAGTTGCGTCACCAGTAAAGATGATGTCTCCTTTTTTTGCACCAAGCAGTTTTTTAATATTCTCACGCACGTCATTTAGCTTAGCAGCAATTTCGACCGCTTGAACATAGGTTGCAGATGGATTAAAAAAGCTGTGGCAGGAATATTTCACATACTCTGCCGCCGCTTTCTCACTCATACATGTTGTTGCCGCGTTGTCTAAATATATCATCTAAGAGTTGCCCCATATCTAAACTTAAGCGACCTAAGCACTTTGCCCATAACATCAGTAACTTCCTGATCTGTCAAGGTTTTGCTTTCATCCGAAAGCTTAATGTTGTAAGCCATGCTCTTTTTCCCTTCGCCAAGAGCAGCGCTTCTGTAAATATCGAAAAGGTTCACATCATAGAAAAGTTTGCCACAAGCAGATTTAATTGCCGCCACAAGGTCAGCGTTTGAGATTGCCTTATCAACAACAACCGCCAAATCTCTTTCCACGATTGGGAATTTAGAAACAGGTTTAACATTAAACTTTTTCTGAGCAAAAGGAATAAGCTTATCAATGTTAATCTCGCCATACATAACTGTTTTTGGAAGATCATAGTTCTTAGCAACAATTGGATGAATTTGACCAAAGCTGCCGTAAACATTACCCTGCTCGTCCACAATATCAGCCGAAATGCCAGGATGCAAAAATCCTTCTTTAGAACGCACCAGGCTGTAAGCAAGTCCAGTAGTTTCAACTGCTGCTAAAAGACATGCTTTAAACTCTGCAAAATCCTTATCAGTTGAAGCAAGACTTATATAATTTGTTTCAACAGGAAGATCTGTAAGTGGAAGCTCTTGTGGCTGATAAGTTCTGCCCGCTTCAAACAGATTTACGTTTTTATTACCAACACTTAAATTGTAACTAACGCTTGAAAGCATCGAGTGCGCCATTGTTGTTCTAAGACAAGCAACCTCTTCACTGATTGGGTTTGCAATGCGCACCATAAATCTGCGATTGTCAGCTATATTAAGTTTTTCGCAGATGTCTGGCGGACAAATTGAGAAGTTAAGCGCCTCAAAAAAGCCATTATAAACAAGGGCATTTTTAAGCTTTCTTTCAAGACTAGTTTTGTCATCAAGCCCGCCTTCTGTTACGGTTGAGTTTTCAAATAGGCGCACATTCAAGTTGTCATAAACATCATAACCATAAATGCGGATGATTTCTTCTGCAAGATCATAAACGCCCTCAATGTCCTCTCTGTAAGAAGGCACTTTTGCAAATATTTCTCCCTTCTTAATTTCAGTTTCAATGCCCAGACCATTTAAAATTCTTAAAATGTCTTTTTCTGGAATTTCAACGCCTAAAATATCGTATATGCTTTTGCAAGAGCAATTTATTTTACGCTCTGCAGGTGTCCCATCGTGATTGTCAATAAGCCCACTTGCAATTTCTCCCAAATTAAGCTTGCTTACAAAATGCAAGAATCTTTTAATTCCATCTTCAGCACTTGGGAAATATACACCTTTTTCATATCTCGCACTAGAATCTGTTCTCACACCAATTTTCTTGCTTGTAAGGCGAACAGATTTAAGGTCAAAAACAGCAGATTCAATAACAGTGTCCTTAGTATCATCAGTAATGCAAGAGTTTGTGCCGCCAATAACACCGGCAATAACAACTGCCTTTTTAGCGTCAGCAATCACAAGGTCATCACTTGAAAGAGCGTATGTGTTGTGGTTTAGCACCTCAATTTTTTCCCCATCTTTTGCCTGACGGACAATAATTTTTCCGCCTTCAATGTTAGCTTTATCAAATGCGTGCATTGGCTGCCCCATTTCGATAAGCACATAGTTTGTAAGGTCAACAATAGTATTGATTGACTTAATGCCAACAGCAAACAATCTTTTTCTTATAAAATCTGGAGATTTTTGAATTTTAATATTTTTAACAACAGCCGCCATGTATCTTGTGCAAGCCTTACTTAATCTTTCAACCTTGATATTATCTTCAACCTTTTCGCTAGTCACAGCATAGCTTAAGTCTGGCTGTTTAAAAGTTTTGCCATAAATGGCACAAATTTCACGAGCAATTCCAATAACACTCATGCAATCAGGTCTGTTTGGAGTGATGTTAATGTCAAAAATAACATCATCAAGCCCGAGTGCCTTGTCAATAGGCTGACCGATTTCAAAATTTTCAGGCAAAATAAGGATTCCGTTAATCGAAGCGCCCTCAATTACGCTGTCGTCAATACCAAGTTCTTCGCCAGAACAGAACATTCCATCACTTTCAATGCCACGGAATTTAGATTTTTCAATATGAATGCCGTTTGCAAGGTCTGCGCCTGGTAACGAAACAGGAACAATTGCACCCTCAAAAACATTAGTTGCAGATGTAATAATCATTACATTGGTGTCACCAAAGTCCACATAGCACATTTGGAGTTTGTCAGCAGCAGGATGTTTTTCAATTTTTGTGATCTTTCCCACTCTAACATGATGAAGATGCTTATTCTGAGCCACCATTTCTTCAACTTCAAAGCCAGAATTAGTAAGTTTCTCAGCAAGAAGTGCTGGACTATCTTCAATATCAACAAAATCTTTAAGCCAATTATATGTTACTTTCATTTTATCTCCTTAAGTTTAATTATGTTTTAATAACATAATACGAATTTTATATAACTAATTTGTTATTATTTAATAACATAATACCTATTTCATCTGTTTTAAGAAACGAACATCATTTCTAAACATTGAACGGATATCTCCAATGCCGTCTTTAACCATTGCAACCCTATCTGCACCAAAACCAAAAGCAAAGCCACGATATTTTTTGCTGTCAATTCCACCCATTTCAAGCACCTTAGGATTAACAATGCCCGCACCAAGAAGTTCCAAGAAACCTGTTCCCTTGCAGATTCTGCAGCCATCGCCGTGGCAACTAGGGCAAGTTACATCAACTTCAACACTTGGTTCTGTGAATGGAAAGAATGATGGACGGAAACGAAGCTGAGTGCTCTCCCCAAATGTTTCTCTCATGAGCGCAGTCAACATGCTTTTAAGGTCTGCCATAGAAACATTTTCATCAACCACAAGCCCTTCCATTTGGTGGAAAACAGGAGAATGTGTTGCGTCGCTATCATTTCTGTAAACTCTGCCTGGAGAAACAATTTTAAATGGAGGTTTAAGCTGTTTCATCACTCTTGCTTGCACTGAAGATGTCTGTGAGCGAAGCAAAATGTTATCTGACACGAAGAATGTATCCTGCATATCTCTGGCTGGATGATTTTTAGGAACATTAAGCGCCTCGAAGTTATAATAATCAAATTCAACTTCAGGGCCGTCAACCACCTTAAAGCCAATATTTACGCAAGCATCAACAAGTTTTTCATAAATTCGTGACAAAGGATGAAGCGCACCCTTCTCATGGCCTTTACACGGCTCTGTTATGTCAATATAGGCACTTGCAAGCTCTTTTTCAAGCTCAGCTTTCTCAAATTCAGCCTCTTTTGCAGAAAAAGCGTTTTCTAAGAAATCGCGAATTTGATTTACGAGCGCACCCACTTTTGGTCTGTCTTCAGGGGCAACATCTCTCATCCCCCTTAAAACCTCAGTAAGAGCCCCTTGCTTGCCAAGAAATTTCACTCTGCAAGCGTTTAGTGTTGCTTTGTCCTTAACTCTCTCAAGCTCCGCTGCGGCATTTTCTTTAATTAATTCAAGTTTTTCGATCATAATCTCTCCTTTAAACAAAAACAGCCCCTCCCGCCTATTAGGGCGAAAGAAGCTCTTTCACGTTACCACCTAATTTCAGCACTCATCTCTAAGCGCCCTCAACTTGCGATATCACGGTCGCACCCGACTTAGCCTACTTAAGTTTCAGCCAAGCAGCTCTGAAAGTGAATTCATCGAATTTGCACCAGCTTATCACACCACCCTAAGCCTCTCTGAAAATGCAAACACTCGACCACGTCTTTCGTCATCGCCTTTTAAAACTAAAAAAATCTTAACATAAAACGCTTAATTTTGTCAAACGATATGCTATACTTTTTTAGATGAAATCGATAACTTTATTTCCACAAAAGGATTATGATAAACTTTATTTCTTTCTAAAGGACGAAGGGCTTTCTGAAAGCCTTATTTCTGTGCTTAGAAAAGACAGCGAGGCAATGACTGTCAATGAGATTTCAGCCAACATGAGAACTCCCCTTAAAAGCGGAGACGAAGTCTCCCTAACCTTTCGCGATACTTTAGCCACACAGGTTGAATTTAACGATCTACCACTTGATATTCTGTTTGAGAATGAGGATTTACTTGTCGTAAACAAACCAGCCGGCATTCCAACAATCCCCTCACGCAGCCATTATAGCCTCAATCTTGCAGGCGCAGTTTGTAAATATATGAAAGCACAAAATTCCAACTTTGTTTTTCGTGCGCTAGGCAGACTTGACAAAGAAACTTCAGGGATTGTCATCATAGCCAAAAATCAATGGGCTGCCGGCATGACAACTTTTAAAAAGACCTATCTCGCACTTTGCCATGGCGAGTTTGAAGAAAAAGAATTTAGCATTTGTGGCGATATCCTCACTGAAAGCGTTAACGGCATTAACAGCCAAAAACGCATTGTCGCTGATGGTGGCAAAAGCGCAACAACTTTCGTTAAAGTTATAAAAAGTAAAAAGAGGTGTAGCCTGCTTGAAATTAAATTAAAAGAGGGTCGCACGCACCAAATCCGCGTTCACCTTTCAAACGCTGGGCACCCTCTTGTTGGAGACAAACTTTACGGCGCGCAAGACGACGCACCTCGCGCAATGCTCCACGCCTATAAAACCGAAATCACACTGCCGACTAAAGAGCTTCTCTACATAGAAGCGCCAATCCCTGAGGATTTTAAAGGTTTTTAATTAGAGCCTTCAAGGACTTTCCATAAACAATCTTCATAATCTGCACAAAGCGTGCTTTGCTTTTCTTTATCTATAAAAATTTCTCCATTTTCATAATAGCCTAGGCAATATTTTTTATCTATTAAAAAGTTGCAAGGATATATTTTGAAATCTGGCGTCATTGCAACCATACCGCGCCCTGCGTCACAGCCCACTTTTTTTGTTTTACAAGAGCCAAAATTGCCACTGCGATAAACATATAATTCATCTTTTTTATATTTTTTTCTTACTTCATCTAAGTTTTTCAAAAAGTTAGCTCTTTGCCTATTTGTTAACCTTAGCTTGCCATCCATTTTACTTTTTGCTTGACCTTGATACATATACTCAAGCAAATATAAATAATTTGCATTTAACTGTTTTGCTTTTTCACAAATCTTATCTAAATCTTTATAATTTTTTGAGGTTATAGTACACATCATTTCCAGATCCAATCCTCTAGCCCTAATGGCTGGAAATATTTCGTCCAAATAGTTTAGCCCCACAGAATTAATTTCTTTTTGTATTTCAAACTGATATGAAATGCAGATTCGTTTAACACCTGCTTTTTTGATGTCGTCTATATATTGCAAATTATCTTTAAAAACCAATCCGTTTGTCATCACAAGCTCTTCTTTAGCCAATTTGAAGCTTTTTAAATATTGCTTATTAAGTAGCGGCTCTGTTCCATTCAAACGAACAGTATATTTCTTCGATAACTTTGAAACAATATCTTTAAGAGTGTTCGGATCAATATCTCCTTCATATGGAATGTAGCAATGTTTACATTTCATATTGCAACTGGCACACGTCATAATCTTTACGCAATTGCCAGTAAACTTAACATAATTTTTCTTTTCTTCATTTTCTTTCGTCTTTTGTAATAATTTCATGATAGTCTCCTTTTTAAAAAGACTATCACAAATTTTATATTTTACAAAATGTTTTTAAAAGAGACTGCCATTAGAGTTCAAAAACACCTCTGGTACTTTACCAACAATAATGTTTTCACATATTAGCACTTGAGTTACAAAGTCAACATTCTTTGTGACAAGTGGCAAAATTACGCTTATGGTTATGTTAACATCAATGTACAAAGAGTGTCTGGTTTGATTTATCCCCGCTGAAGTGAAATCCGATGAAAAAGAGGTTATAACAGAGCCAATCGGCATAATCCTAACCTTCACTTTAGGGCCAATTCCAGAAAGAGCATTTATGCCAGAAAATGTGCCAAGCGGAACACTTATTCCAAGCTCAGTTATGCCGTCAAGCTCAATCTGTGCCTCTGTGGAAAGCTCACGCGCAAAGTTGTTTAGCACTATTGGCTTTGCCGCAATACTTGTCACTTCATTTGAGGCATTATATTTAACATCAACAAAGTCCTCATATTCATAGCCGTTATCTTTAATCACTTTGTATATGGCATCACTTATGGCAGTGGTTGCAACCGAATCGACCTGCGCGCGCGACACCTCAACAACCAGCGGTCCAACGATAAAATTAAAAAACAAAAACACCGTCAGCAGAATAAATAAAAAAGCTCCAAGACAAACGATAGCCTTGGTTTTCAGGCACCATCTTTTGTTCTTGGCTTTTTTCATACTGTAATTATATGATAATTCCGTTTCAAGATTGACAAAATTAAAATTATTTATCAAAAAAGCTGCTGCAATGCAGCAACTTTTAATTTCTCAATATCTATAGAGTATTACAACATAACTGACACAATATATAGTAAATCACTTAATTTATGCCTAAAATGTCAAGCACTTCTTTAATTGCTTTCATGGCTTTATCCATCTGTGCTTTAGTGTGAGTTGCAGTGTAGCTTGTGCGAAGAAGCGCCATTCCTGGAGGAGTTGCTGGAGTGATAACTGGGTTAACATAAACACCACGCTCTAATAACATTTTGCAAGCCACAAATGCCTTTTCATCATCATAAGTATAGATTGGAATGATTGGAGTTGTGCTGTCAATTATTTTAACGCCAAGTTTTTTAAGCCCTTCTCTCATATAATTTGAAATCTTTGCAAGGTTTTCCACCCTTTCAGGCTCTCTTTCCAAAATTTCAAGTGCCTTCAATGCGCAGGCAACTGAAGCTGGAGTTATACTTGCTGAGAAGATGTAAGGACGAGAAGAATGTTTAACATAGTCAATAACTCGTTGGCTTGCTGCCATATATCCACCAAGTGAAGCAAGAGATTTTGAGAATGTTCCCATGATAATATCAACTTCTTTTTCAAGGTTGAAATGTTCTGCTGTTCCCCTTCCATGCTTACCAAGCACACCAAGTCCATGAGCATCGTCAACCATTACACGAGCATTATATTTCTTTGCAAGTTTAACGATTTCTGGAAGCTTACAGATATCTCCACCCATAGAGAAAACGCCGTCTGTTACAATCAAAATTCCGCTGTCAGCTGGCACAGATTGCATCTTTCTTTCAAGGTCTTCCATGTCGCTGTGATTATATCGGAGCATTTTGCCATAGCTAAGTCTGCAACCGTCATAAATTGATGCGTGATTTTCTTTATCGCAAAGGATATAATCGTGTCTTCCAACGATTGCACTAATAATTCCAAGATTGCTTTGGAAACCAGTACTGAAAGTCATAACAGCTTCTTTGTGCAAGAATTTAGCAAGTTTTTGTTCAAGCTGAACATGCATGTCAAGTGTTCCATTCAAAAAGCGTGAGCCCGAGCAACCTGAGCCATACTTTTTAAGAGCTTCAACGCCAGCCTTAATAACCTCTGGATGAGATGTGAGTCCAAGATAGTTATTAGAGCCTATCATGATTGTTTCCCTACCTTCCATTTCAACAACAGTATCTTGACCGGTTGTCAACTTATGGAAATATGGATAAATTCCTGCATCCCTTGCCTCGTCATAAATATGTCTGCCTTCAGTTTTTTCAAACAAATCAATATGTTTTTCTTGATCTAAAGCGTTCATAACTTCCTCCTATAATTCAGCAGGATTATAACACAACAAATAAAAATTTCAAAACAAAATTATAACATTTATAAAATAATATTAAAAAATCGCTATATCCCTTATAAATAAAGGCAAAGCGCGATTTTTTGTTATAAATAAATTTTTTATTAAAAAAATCGCTATATCCCTTATAAATAAAGGCGAATAGCGATTTTTATCGTTACATTTTTTAAATTATACAAAAATAACTATTTTGTTTTTGATTTGAAGATTAATGAGAAGAGAAATGCAAATCCAACTGCGGCAGCAATACCGCCTGCGGTTGCTTGCAAACCACCAGTGAAAGCTCCGAGCAGTCCCACCGACTTAACCGCACCCATAGCTCCTTTTGCAAGAGATGCACCGAAACCAATAATCGGCACGTTTATTCCTGCGCCTGCAAAACTTGAAATAGGATCAAAGATTTCAAAGGCTTGAAGCACAACACCGATAAGAACAAAGGTTACGAGAATTCTTGCGGAAGTTATTTTTGTTGTTATTATAAGCACCTGGCCAAGCATACAAATTGCACCGCCAATTAAAAACGCCCAAAGATAATCCATTACTTCTTACCTCCTGCTTCAATCACTATTGCATGGCTCACACCCGGAATAGATTCTCCCTGCTGCGATGCCGTTGTGGACATTAGCGCCCCAGTTGGCACAAACAGCACACGCTTATACTCGCCCTGCTTCATCTTTTTAACAATATAGGAATTAAGCACAGACGCGCTTACGCCGCAGCCACTCGCACCACACATAGTATCCTGATTTCGTGTGAAATAGCTGTGCCCGCAATCACTATAGTTAATGCCGAGCTTGATCCCCTTGTCTTCCAAAAGGTCAATCAAAATTTCAGCACCAAGCTTGCCAAGATCGCCCGTTACGATAAGATCATAATCGGTTGGCTTTCTGCCAGTATCCTCAAAGTGAGTGTGAATGACTGAAGCCGCTGAAGGCGCCATTGCCGCTCCCATATTGTTAACATCCACAATGCCAAAATCCACAACCTTTCCAAAAGTTGCCATTGTAATTTCTGGACCCTCGCCTTCTAGCGAAAGCACACTTGCACCCGCAGCAGTCACAGTCCACTGAGAGGTTGGCACACGCTGATTTCCAAGCTCTAACGGAAAACGGAATTGTCTTTCCGCAGTTGAAAAGTGCGAGCCTGTTGCACATACAACATTATTAAAATGCTCGCCGTTGACAAGAGTTGCTCCTAGCGCCAAAGTTTCAGCCATTGTTGAACACGCACCAAACATACCCAAATACGGAATTGAAAAATCACGAGCGGTGTATGAAGAAGAAATAATCTGATTCAACAAATCGCCCGCCAGCATCAAGTTTATGTCCGCAGCTGTCAGCCCCGCCTTTTCGATAGCACCCGTCACCGCTTGTTCAAACATTTTGCGTTCTGCAAGCTCATAGGTCTTTTCACCAAAAAGGTCGTCTTTCATTACATAATCAAAAAACTCCCCAAAGCATCCATGCCCCTCTTTAGGTCCCACTATCGAATAACTGCCAATAATTTTTGGTCTGTTTCTAAATTCTATTGTTTGTCGCATATTAAAATAATCCTATTATGAAATAAATTAGCCCAACTACAATGCTAGACACAACGCCCACAACAATCACTGGGCCAGCAATTGTGAACATCTTTACACAAGTGCCATAAATAATGCCCTCATGCTTAAATTCAAGCGCTGGCGAAGTGATAGAGTTAGAAAAACCTGTGATCGGCACTATACTACCACCTCCGGCAAACTTACCAATTTTGTCATACACGCCAATACCAGTTAAGAAAGATGCGAGGAAAATCAATATCACAAGCGTCCAAGCCCATGCAGACTGCTGCGACATTGACGGAAACCAGTATAAGATTAGGTCATTAATTCCCTGTCCCAGAATACAAATTAAACCGCCCACCCAAAATGAGTTAAACAGACTTGGCCAAGCCTTTGTTTTTGGGATACGGGCTTCAACATATGCGTTATAAGCTTCGTTTCTTGCTTCCTTTTTCAAAATGAAAACTTCCTTTTATAAATCTCTCTATTTAATTTTCCCATATTCCTTAAAATTTAAACATCTAACTTTTGCCGAATATTCGCCGCGTTTTTGCTCAAACTAAGCATATCTTCAGGAGGAATTATGAAAAAATCACCTTTTATTTTAGGTCTTAGCCTTGCCGCCGTTTTTGCACTTACCGGTTGTAACAACACAGCTAACGACCAAGCAATTTTAAATCGCCTTTCAGGACAATTGGACAGAGTTGTTAATACAGTGGCGTCAGTGTCCACCACTAACGAGGGCAACCTTTCAATTTCAAATGTTTCTAAGCAGTTTTCATCTATGCCATCAGAGTCTTTTTCAAGGCTTTCAAATGCATATCAATCAGCCAAAACGATTGCAACCACAATTGAAGATAATAAAGAACTCGTGCTTAGAAAGGTAAAAATCATTAAAAAAGAAATCGCCGGTGGACTGGAGCTTGGCAACGAGAATGCAAAAGCGATTTCCGAACTTACCAGCGCAATGCAACGCTACACAACAAGCCTTAACAAAACAAAGAGCGATTACAAAAACACCGTAAAAAGTATTGCAAAAGTAAACGACTCAACCCAGCTTGACGCAAAAATCACAAGGCTTTCTTGCTGCCTTGAAGCCCGCGACTGCTATCTCAAAAACATAATTATGTCACTTGACAACATTCAAAGCATTTTGGATGCCGCAGAAAACAATCAAGCCGAAAACGGCGAACAAACTGATAACAGTGAGGTCAATAATTCCTCTGACAGCGAAAATAAGGATAATAACGCCATCACAATCGACACCGACAAGCTGCTTCGAGACATGTTGGAAGAAAGATTAAGAAATGGAAATTGCCCAGACAGAAATTGCTTTACACCTAACAACTGCCCAGACGGAAATTGCTATTCTAACGGCAACTGCCCAGACGGTTACTGCCCTCCGAGTCAGAACACTGGCATTGCCCCTCAAAGCGCGCCAATAAAAGACAGCAATGTTCAAGAGGCTGAAGCACCAATATATAACGGATATAACTTTAACTACGGATATGGCGGATATCCAAACGGCTACAATAACGGCTACGGACAATACGGCTATGGAAACGGCTATTACGGAAACAGCATGTTCAACCCTAACCGCAACACAGACACATATGGTCCTGGCGTGACTAACATAGACACCTATCGCGGCTACGGCAATGGCGCTTTTGGCGGATATGGAGCAAACAGACATTTTGGCGGCTCAAACGGGATTAATAATGTTGATCCAATCGACGACATGGCTCCTGCTCCAATAATCGAACCTAAAGCTGAAGAAGAGGCTTCGCCTATTACTGAACAAATAAACTCAGTCGAGAAACAAGTTGAAACTCCAGTTTTAGAAGTTAAGGCGGAAGAGAGCGTAGCTCAGACCGAACCCGTTAGACATAATACAAATAAAAAACAAAGTCCAGCGCAAAAAAGTGCAAGAGCAAAACATAGCAAGCCAGAAGTCGCTCAAGACATGGAACAGCCGAAAGCTGCTGCAGAGGTAACTGAAACTTCACTGCAACAAGTTGAAAATGTGACTGAAGAGATAACCGAAGAACTTAAAGTTAAATCTGTGATTGCCGAGCCTATCATAGAGGAAGCAAAAACAGACGAAGACGGCGAAGATAAAGTTAAAGGCCACACTCAAACGGTTGCCGCACTTATGGATGTTAATAAAGAAATAGAAAAACTTATTAAAGGTTAAAAATAAAAAGCCCCAAGCGGGGCTTTTTGTTTTGATTATTTTAACTTTAAAATTTTGATAAAGGCGTCTTTCTTCTCTTTTGGATAGTCTTTAATAAGATCCATAATCTCTTT
>CAZQPZ010000002.1:0-14502 GCA_964595395.1 uncultured Lachnospiraceae bacterium
GTTTAAATGTTATCCAATAGATTCTTCGGCTGCCCGCCTCAGAATGACACGATCAGAGTGAGTCGAAAGTCCAAATTGCTATAACTTACCCTTCCTCGCGATCCTTTTTTACAAAAGGTCTAAGCAGCGGCTTCATCCATTTTGGAGCCTTAATGCAAATGATTTTAAATTGTTTATCTTCTTCTTTTTTCATGCTCCTTATATATGCACGAAGTTAATAAAGTGTTCAAAATTTGGTATTGACTTTGCTCCTACCGCATGATAAAATAAGCACATAGGAGTGCAAACAATGCTTGATAATTTCACTTTTGATAACAATAATAACAAAATTAGAGTTCAAGGTGTTTTAAAATCACTGTCGCCCATCAAAACTTTATATTTCCGCGGCTATCCTTTAAGGGAGCTTTATCAATTAAACAACCCTCTTACAAGAAGAGATGGCTCGATTCGCGACAACATCATCACAATTGGATTAACAATTCCTGAAGCTGAGAAATTACAAACCAATTATAATATAGGTGATGAAATTCGCATTTATGGACAAGTAGACTCCTACAGCAAAATGCTTCCAAACCATGAAGGCAAGAAAAACAGATTTTATGACCCATATATAATGGTGCAAAAAATTTGTCCATTAAATAAGGAATACACAAACACAAACATAGGCGGATTAAAAGGCATAATAAAACATAAATATAATAAAGAAACCGGCCGCTATCCTTCTAAGGAATTTATTATAGGTGTGCAAAGAAACGCTCTTACATATTCAAACATTAGCGCAATTGTTAATAACCCCGATTTATTTGAAGAAGCTGATCATTTCGAGATAGGCCAAGAAATTGGAATTAAGTTTCGCATGGTTAAGTATAGTTATACTAACCGCATAGGATTAACGATTTTAAATTTCATCAGCCCTCAATACTTTGATCAAGGTTTTGATTTAGACTATATTTCAACCGACAATAATACACCTTGTTTATAAAAGGAAGCTAACATGGACACATATGAATTTAAGCACCCAAATAATAGAGTAAGACTGGAAGGAAGACTTGTAACGATGCCAGAAGAATATTTTAAAAGCCATAGCGGCACTATGACTTATAAGTCATACATAAATGTTCCAGTCAAGCTTAAATACTGCGAGCGCGAAAACATTATCCCTTTAACTCTTAAGCAAAGCGCTGTGGATATTATCAAATCCAAATTTTCAGTTGGAGATAAAATTACCGTATACGGGGCTTTTGACAGAAAAGTGATTAAAACGACTAATGAAAACGGTTCTACATCAGCCGAATTTCTTGAGCATTTAAAAACTCAAACAATTTTCCGCACAAGAAAGGAACACTTAAACAATAATGTTGGCGCTGTTCGTGGAGTTCTAACAAAAGATCCAGAAATTATTTCACTTCCAGGCAAACCAGATTTTGCCGAACTTACCCTTAAAGTTAACATGTATGAACAAGAAAATTCTGCTCCTATTACATCTATTATCAATCTTAATGTAACAGAGGCTCATCTTTTTAGAAAGATTGAATTGATGCGAGAAGGAGATCCTCTCGCTGCAAAAATTATGCTAAAATCTATGTCAAGTGTTAAACGCACAAAGGTAAGAGGAATGGTTCTTTACTTCCTTAATCCTGACCATCTTGACGCAGACAAAACTTTTGACTTAGACTATCAGTCTCCACCACAAAATGATTTTACAAAATAAAAAAAGCTGAACACCTGTTCAGCTTTTTGTTTTTACAATAAGATGCAGATAACTCCGCCCTTGCCTTCGTTTACAATTCTTCCCAAAGTTTTTCTCATCTTTCTTTGAGCATCAATTGGCATCATCACTATTTTTGAGTTAATATTATCTCCAATAAGCGACGAAAGGCTTTTACCAAGAATGTTTGTTTCCCAGATAGAATCGGGGCTTTCTTGAATTTGACTGATAAGTTCATCAACAAACTCACGGCTTTGCGCCTCTGTGCCCACAATAGGAGTAACTTCTGTGGCAACATCCACCCTCATGATGTGAAGGCTTGGCGCGTTAGCTTTAATCTTAACCCCATATCTTGAGCCTTGACGGATAACTTCTGGGTCCTCAAGTTCAAAATCTTCCTGTCTTGGCTCAACAATGCCATAGCCAGTTTCTTTAACTTGATCAAGCGCAGTTTTTAGTTTGTCATATTCAACCTTTGCAATTGCAAGCTCTTTGATATAGCTGATAAGCTCAAAATCATCTTTGATTTCATAGCCGCATTCCTTAGAGAGCACTTGATAGAAAAGTCCCTCTTTTGGAATAACATTAAAGTGAACAGTGCCATCCCCCATTTGGATGTTTGAGAATGTGATTGGGTCAAACGCCTCGCTTTCTGCAAACACAAGTTTTGCTTTATCAACATCGCTAAGCTTATTCATGCCCGCAGCAAAACCTCTCATTTCATCTGCGATTTCTTGAATGATTTCGTCATCATATGAAAGCGCTTGCAGCCATCTTGGCATGTTAAGTTTAATTGATGTTACAGGGAATTCATACAAAAGTTTTTCAAAAACTTTGTCAATGTCGCTCTCTTTCATCTCTTGAGCGTTTAAAGCAATAACTGGAGTTGCACATTTCTCTTCCAAGCTTGCAGCAAGCTTTTTAGCTTCTGGACTTGATGGAGCTTTGCAGTTAAGAGCAATCACAAAATGCGTTCCACTTGCCTTCATCTCGCTTACAACTCTCTCTTCTGCCTCAACATAATTTGAGCGAGGGATTTCAGTTACAGACCCGTCTGTTGTCACAACAACGCCAACTGTGGAATGCTCACGCATAACCTTTTTAGTTCCAAGCTCAGCAGCCTCTTCGAAAGGCATTTCTTCCTCTGACCAAGGAGTTTTAACCTTTCTTGGTGCGTCATTTTCAATGTGCCCCATAGCTCCAGAAACAAGATAGCCAACACAGTCAATAAGTCTAACTTTTATGTCAACCTTGTCTGCCACTGAAATTTTAACTGCTTCATTTGGCACAAACTTAGGCTGTGTTGTCATGATTGTTTTTCCGTCAGCAGATTGAGGAAGTTCATCAATCGCCCTTTCTTTTGAGTATTTGCCCGACATGTTTGGAAGCACCAGTTTTTTCATAAACTCAGTGATAAATGTTGATTTTCCAACTCTTACGGGTCCAACAACGCCAACATAAATCTCGCCGTTTGTGCGGGTTTTAATGTCGTCGTATATTTCATACTTTTCCATACTTGACCTCCAAAGATATTCTAACTTATGCTTTGGATGGTCTCATTATGCCAAAAGTTTAAACAAAAAAAGGGCGACCCCACTTACTGGGTCTGCCCACCATCTTTTTCTTGCTTTTCTTCACTTTCGCTGTTTTCGTCTTCAACAACAATTTCTTGTTCTGGAGCGTTTGGCTCATTATCCTCAACAATAATTTCCTTTTCAGGAGTTTCGTCAACGCTGTCCACCTTTTGTTTTTTAGTGAAAAGTTTATCCACGCTTTTCTTGAAGTTGGTATGCTTTTCTGTACCTTTCACAAATCTTCTAATATTAGAATGGTGCATGATATAGCCAGATAACATAATCAGAACAACAATAATGAGTGCCACCCACCACATGAACGGTTGCAACAAAGCAAGGCGAACAATCCATGCTATTGAAAGTGTTGTAACAAATATAATTGAAGCCAAAAATCCATAATCCACAAAATAAAGGAAAACACAGCAAACAACAAACATGATTAGTCCAACATACCAGAGAGGGCTGAAGAAAAATGTGCCGGCAATGCAAGCAATTCCTTTACCTCCCTTAAATTTGTAAAAAACTGGGAAGTTATGTCCTAAAACAACTGAGAAACCAGCAGTGAAAAATGCAACTTCAAACAATCCTTGTGGTGCAAAAATATAACCACAAACAATCGCCGGAACACCCGATTTAAGGCACTCAAGCAACAATGTTAAGGCTGCAAATCCAACGCCATAGTTTCTAAGCATGTTCATTGTGCCAGGGTTTCCTGACCCCTTAGTTGTGATATCTTCTTTCTTAAAAATTCTTGCAACAATGCGTGCAAAATTGATATTTCCAATGAAATAGCAAACCACAACGATTAAAGCAAACCACAAATAATTCATTCTTCCTCCTTTGATTTAACCACAAACTTGATTGGAGTTCCAGAAAAATCAACTCTCTCACGGAAGCGGTTTTCAAGATATCTTAAGTATGAGAAATTAATAAGCTTAGCATCATTTGTGAATAACACAAATGTTGGTGGAAGAGCGGAAGCCTGAGTGATATATTTAATCTTAGCCTTTCTCCCTCCCTTTGAAGGTGGTTCGAAATTAAGAAGCGCGTCTGCAAGCATTTCATTCAGAACACCCGTTTTAATGCGCTTAGAGCCATTCTCATAGGCAGTAAGCACTGATGGCATAATATCGCCCACTCTTGTTCCCTTAAGCGCAGAAACAAAAACAGGAAGATAGTAATCCATGAATGCAAGGTCTTTATTGTAAGAAGCGAGAAGGTCATTCCTGTCGCCCTCAAAAATGTCGATTTTATTAACCGCCAAAATGCTTGGCTTGCCAGCCTCATGCACAAATCCAGCAATGCGCACATCTTGCTCACTTAATTTGCCACTTGCATCTACAACTAAAATTATGACGTCAGCTTTCTCAATAGCACGCATTGTTCTAAGAACAGAGTATCCTTCAACAGACTCCTTCTCAACCCCGCGCGATCTTCTAAGCCCAGCCGTATCAACAAGATAGTATTTTTGTTTATTAAATCTAAATGGCACCATAACGGCATCTCGAGTTGTTCCATCAACATCACTAACAACAACCCTCTTTTCGCCAAGCAGTCTGTTAATTATGCTGCTCTTTCCAACATTAGGTCTGCCAACAACTGCAATTTTTAAAATGCCGTCATCCTCTTCGCCTTCCTTGAGCTGAGGAAAATGCGCTTTAATTTCATCAAGCACATCGCCAATGCCCTTACTTTGCTCGCATGATAAAGGATGAGGAGTGCCAAGTCCAAGAGAATAAAATTCAAATGTGTCTGAAATATCAAAACGGTCAAGTTTGTTCACAACAAGCACAACTGGAGTTTCCACCTTCCTAAGCTTTTTCGCAAGCATTTCATCAGCAAGGGTCACACCGCTTTTGCCGTCAACAAGCATAACAATAACATCTGCCATTTCCATTGCAATGTCTGCTTGAAGAGCAATTTCTTTTTGAAAAACATCTTCGCTTTTTGGATCGAGTCCACCAGTGTCGATAAGTGTAAATTTTCTGCCAGCCCATTCAGCGTCAGCATAAATTCTGTCCCTAGTCACACCAGGGGCATCGTCGACGATACTTATCCTCTCGCCACATATTTTATTGAAAAATGTGCTTTTGCCAACATTAGGTCTGCCAACAACTGCAACAATAGGTTTAGCCATAGAATTATAATATCATAATTTCTTTTTAAAAGCAAACTAAACAATATAGTTTTTATTCGCCAGCTTTCGAACATTTTTGACATTTAACGCTAAGGCACTGCGTTTTTTAAAAGAAGAAATTTCTCTTTCAATTTAGATCTAGGCTTTGGCAATTAATCACTTGAAGCCTTTGCAGCCGCGACAAGATCGCGGTTTTTTAATTGAAGAAATTATTTTTATAATTGCAAGCAAAACTATGCAAATTCCCGCAAGCACAGCAAGGGTTGCGAGCAGTCCAAACTTTTCAACCGCCCCACAAACATTAAAGGCAAACATCGCCGTTAGATAGCCTATCACAAACTGCACAATCACACCAATAAAGGTCCACTTTTTCCCAATCTCCTTGCCAAGCACCGCCGTTGTTGAAATGCATGGGCAATATAGAAGCGAGAAAACTAAAAAGGAAATAACAGAGGCAAAGCTAGGGAAATAAACCATGCTGGACGGCTCTTTAAGCGATGCTCCAATCGTGCTTTCTCCACTCACCCCATTAAACATGGCAATGGAAGAAACAACAACTTCTTTTGCAATCACACCTGCAACAAGGGCGGAGGCTGCACCCCAACTGCCAAAGCCAAGTGGAATAAAAATTGGAGCAATGGCTTTGCCTATCCCCTCAAGCATGCTCATCTTGCCCGAGTCTGGCACAAAGGAAAAGTCAAAAGAAAAACTTGACAGCAGCCACACAATAACATTCATTGAAATAAGCAGTGATCCCACCCTTATAAGGAAGGATTTAATGTTGTCCCAAAGCACTTTTGCAAGGCGTTTAAACCCACCAAAGCGATATGGCGGGAATTCCAGAATGAAAGATTGCTCCTTGCTTTTAAGCACAGTTTTTTCCAAAATTAAACTTAAAATTATGGAAATGATAAGCCCTAAGAGATAAAGCCCCATAATCACAAACACATTGCCCGCCCCAAAAAATGCGCCACCAATAACAACATAAATTGGAAACTTAGCGCTGCAACTCATGTATGGTGTGAGGAGTGCTGTTTTAATTTTAGAGTTTTTATCTTCCATATTGCGGGCAGTCAGCACAGCTGTTGTAGAGCAGCCAAAACCCATTAAAAGAGTGTATATACTTTTGCCGGAAAGACCCAGCTTGCCAAAAATATCCTCACTTGCAAAGGCTACACGTGAAAGATAGCCGCTGTCTTCCAATATGGAAAGGAAGAGGAACAACAGTCCCACCTGTGGCAAAAACGCAAGGACCGTTCCCACTCCGCCAATTATCGCATCACAAAATAAATGCGTTATCCAAGAAGCTTCGCCAAATAAAGCAACACACGCCGACCGCGTCCAGCTTGCAAGGCTTATATCCAAAAGCTTTGTTAAGCCGTCTGAAAGAAACGCCCCCAGCGAGAAGAAAGTGAGATAAAATATGGCGCACAAAACCAGCAAAAAAATTGGAAAAGCAAGAAACCTGTTAAGGATAATTTTATCGAGTTTGCTTTTTCCATACACCCTGCCAGCCGACTTAAAAAACTTTGCCTGCAGAGAAGCTATATATTCGTATCTCGTGTTTGCAACAAGCTGAATGGAAGAGCTGTCAAGCGCTAGATCTTGTGCATTAATGTTAAACTCTTTCAAAACGCTTTCATCTTGCTCTAAAATTTTAATGGCAAAAAAGTCTGATTTGTCAGCATCACATTTGCCAATAATTTGCGACTTAACTGCTTGCAAATTCAATTTTTTTAGATATTTTGGCGCTTTTGCTGGCGAATATGGTTTATTTATCTCCTTTTTTAATTTATCGAGTCCCCAGCCCCTGCTTGCATTTATTTCGATAACTGGAACACCAAGCTCACTTGCAAGCCCCTTAAAATTTACCATGTTTAAAGGGCGCTTATCCATGCAATTAACAGCTAGGACCACATCCGCCCCTAGCTCCATAAGTCCAAGAGTGAGCGACAGATTGCGCTGCAAGTTGTTAACATCACAAATGTTTATTACCTTTGTTTTTGGATGCGCGCGCAAATAATCAATCGCCACCTGTTCTTCATAACTAAGTGCCGAAAGTGAGTAAATTCCCGGAAGGTCAACAAGCCGGAGCTTTTGGCCATCACATAAAAAAGGCTTGCCCTTCTCTTCCACCGTTACGCCATGCCAGTTTCCCACATGCTCGTTTGCGCCAGTAAGCTTATTGAAAAGCGTTGTTTTGCCGGTGTTCGGATTTCCAACAAGAAGCACCTCTCTTAAATGCTCACTTGCACACTTGTTCAACTTTTCATTTTTCCTCTTTTTCACTTAAGTATCACTCCTTTTGCAATGTCCGCTTTAAGAGAAAGAAGATAGCCTCGCACCTCAATCAGCAGAGCCTTTTTAAGAAGAGATTTACTTGTCACCTTAACAGTTTGCCCAGCAGTCAAGCCAAGGTCGCAAAGTCTCCTTAAAATTTTTGTGGGCAAAAAATCCTCATAGCCTGAGATTACATAACTTTTGTTGCATTTAGCATTCGACAAATTTATCATGCTTTTATTCTATTAAACTTGTCCTTAAGAATATGCTTTCTCACACAAAACTTAGTTAAAATGTTTGTAAAATATTTCAATATATGCTAGAATTAATTCAAGGAGAAGAATATGAAGTGTATATATTGTGGTGGCGAAGAAAGTAAAGTGCTTGACTCAAGAAGCACAGAGGATTCAAATGCCATTAGAAGAAGAAGAGAATGCTTAGCTTGTGGAAAGCGTTTCACAACCTATGAAACTATTGAAATGACACCAATGCTTGTTATTAAAGCAGACGGCAGCCGTCAAGCATTTGACATCAACAAACTTAAAAACGGAATGATCAAGGCTTGTGAAAAGCGCCCTGTAAGCATTGCACAAATAGATGAAGTTGCAGCTGAAATTGAAAAAACCTTGCAAAACAACTTCTCACAAGAAGTGCCATCAACTCAGCTTGGCGAAATGGTTATGGAAGCTCTTAAGGGGTTAGACGAAGTTGCATATGTTCGTTTCGCTTCAGTTTATCGTCAGTTTAAAGACATTGACAGCTTTAAAAAGCTTTTGGAAGAATTGTAAAATTAAAACATATAATAATTAATAAGGAGTTATAATTATGGAAATTTAAAGTAATAAAATTTAAAATGACAGGTCATAAAAAATAAAGGAGAATTATTATGGGAGAATAAGATATACAAAAAGGGCAAATCATATGCCCTTTTATTTATTACTTTTTGTCGCTCAAAATATATGGATTTTGAGTTGGCGCTCCGCCCTGGATTTGCACTAGAATGGTGTCCTCACCTATTTTAACAATTTGATTGAAAGGAATGAAAAACTCTGCCCCGCTTTTAAAAACATTCCAGAACGATTTTTCGCCCGGCACAATAATTCCACTTACGCAAGCAGTTGCAAGGTTAAACGCCACATCAATGATGTGCCCAAGTCTCCTGCCATCCACGATATTCACAACTTCTTTACATCTTAATTCTAAAAACGAACTTTCCATTTGCTAGTATAGTATGTCACTAGATTCATGGACATGACATTTTTCGATAAAAATTTTATCGCGGGGACAACCAACCTTTGAGCAATAACAACTAAGAATCTCAAAGTTGTTTGTCATTCTGAGGCGGGCAGCCGAAGAATCTTTTGGACAAAATTCAAACTCAGAGCGTATCCAATAGATCCTTCACTTCCGTTCAGGATGACATACACAAAGGTTAGTCAAAAACCCCAAAGCCTTTTGTTACTTTTCTGCTTGAGAAAAGTAAAAGAAGGATTTATTCTATTTTTTCCTTAATTGCTTTCAAAGCATTCTTTTCTAGTCTTGAAACCTGCGCTTGGCTTATACCCACTTCTTCACTCACTTCCATTTGAGTTTTGCCAACATAGTATCGCAGAAGAAGAATTTGTCTCTCGCGTGGAGAGAGTTTTTTAATTGCGTCCTTGATTGCAATTTTTTCATACAAGCTTTCATCGCTATCTTTAAGATCGGTAATCTGATCTTTTAATTCAATTGTGTCACTGCCGTCATTGTAGATAGGCTCTGAAAGTGAAACTGTTTCGCTTATTGCATCCAGCGCAAAAGTAATTGTTTTTGCTGGGATGTTGAGATATTTTGCAATATCATCAACGGTAGGCTCGTTAAAATAATTTTTTGAAAGCGCCTCTTTTGCTTGAAGAGATTTGTAAGCAATATCTCTAAGCGAGCGTGAAACACGAACGGAATTATTGTCTCGCAAAAATCTTCTAATCTCTCCAATAATCATTGGCACAGCATAAGTCGAAAAACGCACATTAAGGTTTTCATCAAAGTTATCAATGGCTTTCATAAGTCCAACACAGCCCACTTGAAACATATCATCTGCCTTGTCCGAGCGTCCACCAAAACGCTGAACAACACTAAGCACAAGCCTTAAGTTTGCAACAACAAAAGCATCTCTGGCAAACTCATCGCCAGCCTTAACTTTTTTCATAAGATTTGTAATGTCCTCATTAGAAAGTTTTGGAAGTAGCGCGGTGTTAACGCCCGCAATCACAACTTTATTTGCCATAAAAAAGCCTCCATAACCTAAGAGAAAACTTAGATAACTTAATTTTCTCTTAATGGAGGCAAATTATGCGCTTGCGGCATTATATGACAAAAATAGTGGTTTTCTTACACTCTTCGTGTTTTATTATTAAAAAGCGGACGAAGTCCGTTAGATCAGCTTTGCAAGTTCTTTTTTCATTTTACCCAAAATCTTTTTCTCTATGCGCGAAATATAGCTTTGGCTTATTCCCAATTTATCAGCAACCTCTTTTTGAGTTAGCTCATCTTGCCCCTCAAGACCAAATCGCAGAATCATAATTTCCTGCTCTCGGCGCTCTAAACGCGAGAGAATATGCCAAATAGCATCGCGCTCGGCAGAGTGATCCAAGCCCGCAGTCACATCCTCATCGCTTGCCATGATGTCTGCAAGCACAAGCTCATTGCCTTCGCCATCATCACAAAGCGGTTTTTCAAGGCTGACTTCGCCTTTAATTTTAGAAAGCTTTCTAAGTTGCATCAAAAGCTCGTTTTCAATACATCGTGAGGCATAAGTTGCAAGCTTAATGTTTTTGTCGCCCTTAAAAGTTTTCACAGCTTTAATAAGTCCCACCGATCCAATTGAAATTAAATCCTCAAACTCAATACCCGTGTTTTCAAACTTTTTGGCAATATAAACAACAAGCCTTAAGTTGTGCTCTATAAGTTTTTGGCGTGCAAAATCACTGCCAGCCCCCGCCTGCTCAACAAGCATTCTCTCTTCATCTGGGTCAAGCGGAAGAGGCAAAGCCTCATTGCCACAAATGTAACAAACAACACCCTCCGCATTTAGAAGGTCTTTTTTAGAAAATAACTTCCAAAGAAGCTCTTTGACGTAAAATAAAATCTTGTTCATTTTTCTCCTTTAGGCAAGCTCGCTGTGAATAAGCACTCCCGAATTTAGCGTTTTAGAAAAGTCTGCCATGCTTAAACCTAGCAATGTGTTTTCATAACTTCTCGCCTTGCCATGCTCTGTGATTGTAAGCTTATCCGCCATAAAAACAATCATCTGTCCGTCCGAAACAGCCGACCCCACATTAACATAATGCCCGTAAGGCAGTTTTTTCACTTTGTCGCGACGCATGATATAATAAAGGCAATCTTCGCCCACAACCTTTTCAAAAACATCCTTGCTTATCAGCACAATAGGCGCAGAAGTGATTGGGTCATACAGCATATTAGCGCTGTCAATGTAGCCCACCTCTTCAGTTACACGGCCCTTGCAAGATATCTGCACAGAACAAGTAAAATTTGCAAGCGCCCTCTTTTTTGCAAGCTTTCTTAAGAAAAGTTTAACTCCAATAAACATTGCAAAGCTTAACAGGCAAATGATAAGCACGCTTAGCTGCCCAAACCACATGGAAACAAGCTGGCTTGCACCACCAAAAACAAAAGTTAGAAAAATAAAGCCAAACCCATAAAAGGCAAAATCTTTGAATGACTTAATTGGAAAGGAAATGCACAACATGATAATCGCAACCAAAATTGTTGCCAATATTTGCACATATATTGGAAAGTTGAAAAGCGGGAAAAATAAAGCCATAAGGCTGCCAAAAATGGAGCTCACCCACCAAAGTTTAGGTTTAACTTTAAAAAGAGCGCCGCAGCAAGAGATAATAAAAAAGTTGATAATAAAGTTTTCAAAAAACACATATTCAATTACAACTTGCATTTCCTTTCCTCCTTTTCTACATTCTAAACCCTAAAAGCTAAAGAAAAGGAGTAAAAATTTAGCGAAACACCAGCGCTTTTTAACTAAAATTGTTGTAAGCAGTGGCACGCCACTTGCTAAATATGTGCATCCATTAAAAACACACAAAGTATGAAAAAAGAGAGCAAAATGCTCTCTTTTTAAGCAGCAGCTTGTGTAAAGCCCTTATCCTTTAAGAATTGTAAAATGTTTGTATTGTTTTCTAAGTATTCTCCAACCCAAGCCAAACTCTTTGGCACTGGCAGTGATGACATTTCTGTTGAAGAATTGAGCACCCAAATATCACTGCTGAATGCTGTTGCTTCGGTTTCATCCTCGCTAAGAATATATCCTTTATATTCAGTGGAGCTAATCAAATAATCATAATAGCAGCTTACACATGTTACAGCGCCACCGTTAGCCACAAACACCAATGGTTTTAAATTGCTTGGAGAAGAAGAAACGCTACCTCTAAAAACACTATCCTTAATAGTTATAATACTAGCACTGCCACAATAGCCAACAATTCCACCAGAGCCAGTACCTACTAGATTCGCAACTCGTGTTAAGTTGCCGCCATTAAAACTTCTAATAATTTGCAAACCATTTGTATTGGCTACATTTCCAACTATTCCACCATTATTGGCTCTACCACTTAAAATTCCCCCATTGTAGCAATCTAGTATCGCTACAGGGCTGTTACTTATACGGCCAACAATTCCTCCAATATTTCCCATACCAGTAGCCTTTACTTGACCAAGGTTAATGCAATTTTTTATATCGCCATAACTATCCACAACTGTACCAATTATTCCTCCACAAATTTGTGTTTTGACAATAATGTTACCTACATTAGTACATTTTTGGATAGTTCCATTAGACATACCAACTATCCCACCTGCATAATTTGCTCCATTAACTGTTCCACTATTATAGCAGCCTGTAATTCCAGATGAAGCCTGGCCAACTATTCCGCCAACATAATCTGAAGAGCTTGTCACAACTCCAGAGTTTGTGCAACTTGTGATTGAGTTTGCGTCATAACCAGTAATTCCGCCAACATAGTTTTTGCCAGAAACTGAGCCATAATTGTTGCAGTTTTGAATTTCACATCCAGCGTTGCCAGCAATTCCACCGACATAGTTTGAAGTGCCGGTTACAGCTCCTGTGTTATTGCAGTTTACGAGCCCATATAAAGTTTGACCAACAATTCCACCTACATAGTTTGAAGTGCCGGTTACAGCACCATAATTATTGCAGTTTTTGATTTGATATCTAGCTTGACCAACAATTCCACCAACATAGTCTGAAGCGCCTGTTACAGTGGCATAGTTATTGCAATCTTTTACTATCTCGCCAAACCTGCCATCACGTCCATAAAATCCAGCAATTCCACCACAACAATATCCACCACTCACAGCTCCATAGGTGTTGCAATTTGTAATTTCAACAATATTAGCACAACCAATTATTCCACCTGCACAATCCATACCAGTTACAACACCTGAATATGTGCAATTCTGAATAATTGTATGCCCCTCAGAGTATCCTACTATTCCTCCTATGCTATTATCCATTGGGCTGCTTCCATCTTTTATACAAACTTTACCATTCTCTATATTGATATTGTCACATGTTAAATTTCCCTCGCAGTAACCAATAACTGCACCTGCAAAAAGTTCATATTCAGCTTCACAGCTTATTTCCACATTTTTAAAGTTAATATCTCGGATTTCACTGCTAATATCTGTTTGTGTATAAATAAAACCAATCCATCCTGCTAAAGAATATTCTCCAGCTGCATCAATATACATATTTGAAATTGTGTGGTTTTGTCCATATAAGTGTATTGAATTTATCGGTGTTTCTGAGCTTCCAATTGGCACCCACTCGTGGGCATATAAATATTCCGCCCCAAGATCATGCACAAATAAGTCTATGTCTGCTTCTAAGTACGCATAAAAATTGCTGCTTGAGGTTGCAGTTGCTGCCAAATATGCAAGCTCCTCCGCCGAATAAATGTGCCAAGGGTCAGCTGATGTTCCACTACCCACCGTTGGCTCAACAGCATAGTCTGTCCAGTAGTCAAACATAACAGAGCAGTCGATTATTTCGCCTTCATCCTCTCCAACTAGTTGTCCTGTACTACCCAATTCAGTATTTACTTTATAAAAGCAATTTTCAATAATACCATTGCTAAATTCACAAATGCCACCACCTATAAGCATACCCGAAACAACACCAGTGTTTTTACAATTTTTGATTGTTGAGCCAAGATTAACTCCGGCAATACCCCCTCCATATGAAGCCGAAATGATGCCAGTGTTTATGCAGTTCTCTATTATTGAATTTGATACATTTGCAACTATACCACCAGCATAACCTTCGGCAATTATATCTGCACCATTAGAACAATTTTGAATTATAGTATTATAATCTATGCTTGCAACTACCCCCGCTGCGTTAGAAATATTTTCAGCACCTATTTCTCCACTTTTAACATGAACATTACTTATAATTTCATCCCAAGCTGTACCAATAATACTCGATTTCATTTGCACATTTGTAAATGTAATATCTCTAATTTCGCCTTCACACGCTAACATTATAAAAGCATTAAATTCATCACTGAATAAATTTGATATTGTGTGATTTTGCCCATAGAAATGCGTACCGGGTCTATCAAATAGTTCTCCTTTCCATTTATGTGCACCAAGATCTATGTCTGTGTCTAAATATAGATAAAATTTGGGGCCATTGGGGCCAGTTACAGTCACAGCCACATATGCAAGCTCTGCGGCGGTTTTGATGTGCCATGGGTCGGATTGTGTGC
>CAZQPZ010000003.1:0-7053 GCA_964595395.1 uncultured Lachnospiraceae bacterium
GTACGTAACTATTGCGCTCATGGTAGAGTACAAGGGGCTTTTTTAACAGGTAAAACCTGGAATATCCCGAATGATGCGATAAAGCCTGGAAGAATAAAAAAGTCAGAGTTAACCGATAATGAGCTTTTAAATATTCTTAAAGAGCAAAAGGAAATGAAACTAAAGGGTGGCATTTATCATAGAACACAAATAGAGCTGACATATAATTCAAACCATATTGAGGGTAGTACACTTACAGAAGATCAAACAAGGTTTATTTTTGAAACAAACACAATTGGAGTTACTGAAGAAGCCGTTAATATAGATGATATAATTGAAACAACAAATCACTTTAAAGCAGTTGATTATATAATCGATAACGCCAAGAAGCCTTTAACAGAGCTAATGATTAAAAAACTACATCGAGTTTTAAAATCGGGAACGAGTGATAGCCGCAAAAATTGGTTTAATGTTGGGGAATATAAAAAATTACCTAATCAAGTGGGCGGCGAAGAAACATGCTTGCCTGAAAATGTAAAATTAGAAATGCAAAAACTTTTGAATGGATATACTAAAAAGAAATTAAAGACTTTTGAAGATATTGTTGAGTTTCATCAAAAATTTGAATCTATACATCCCTTCCAAGATGGCAATGGCAGAGTTGGACGATTAATAATGTTTAAAGAATGTCTTGCAAATAATATTGTGCCATTTATAATTGATGGTAGTCACAAGATTTTTTATTATCGCGGGCTTAAGGAGTGGAAAAACGAAAGAGGTTTTTTAGTTGAAACATGCCTCTCAGCTCAAGACAGATATAAAGCGATTTTGAATTATTTTAGGATTGATTGCTAGTCACATTCCATAAACTCTAAAAGCTTAGCTAATGTATCATCAATCTTCTCGATTAACACTCGAGAAGTTTTTTGTTTTTCTTTGCGAAGCTGAGCTTTGTCAATTTCTTCAAATTTTTGACACGCTTTGTCTTCAGGGAGAATGTGGCTGTGAATTTTCCTTTTTAAGCAGTGTCCACAAATTGGATAATAGCCACGCAAATCTCTATTAATATAGTGCTGACAGAAATATTGGCAGTCTCCACAAGTTTTATTTTTGTCCATAATTAAACTCCTCTATGCTAATTGGTATAATATATTATACTATCCCATTCGGTATAAGTCAAGAAAAATAATACCAATTGACATATAATTTGTTTTGAGGTGGAGAATGGAAAATAAAATCCCAGAAAGAATAAAAGAGTTAAGGCTTGAAATGAACTTAAGTCAAATGATGTTATCGAAAAAGACTGGTTTAAAACAAGGTTCAATTTCAAGATGGGAAGCGGGAGAAAGAGCGCCGAGCATTGACGCATTAATTGTTTTGGCATTATTTTTCAAAGTTTCATTAGACTATTTAGTTGGTTTAGAAGACTAAAAAACGCAGACATAGTCTGCGTTTTGTTGTTTATCTGCGAAATCCGACATTGGCGGGGAAGGGAAAGTGAAATGAAGATATGAAGGCGCATAATGCGCATATACTACCCGAGCCCTCGTATTAAAGCGCAAGCAAGTTTAGTAGATTCTTCGGACTTTGTCCTCAGAATGACAAGAATAGATAAAGTCTAAAAAAGCGCCTAAGGCGCTGTCATCCTGAGCGAAGCGAAGGATCTACTACGCACGCTTAGGTTAATTATAAGTGAGGTTACTTGTCCCGCAATCAGTTTTTTTTTAAACTCTTCTCCATTGATAAGGTAATCAATTGAAACATTGAAAAACTTGCTCATTGCGTTAAGTGTTGCAAAGCTTGGCTCGCGCTTGCCGTTTTCATAGTAAGATAAAGCTTCTCTCGAAATGTTAAGCTTTCGAGCCACGTACTGCTGATTGAATCCTTTTTCTTTTCTTATTGCTTTTAATCCTGTCATATTCTGTCGAATCTTGTCCTTTACTTGACTTTATGTTAACATTTAGTTAATATAGAATTTGTAACAACATGTTAAAAAGTCTGTTTTGGAGGTTTTAAATTATGGCTATTCTTGAAAGCGAACTCGCCTTTTTGGATAAAAGTAAAGAGGGATATAAATTGTTGGAGGAGGCAATTCTTCTCACAGCTTCAACAAATGGGAAGGTGGTGCTTTCAACAAATATTTTTCCCCAAATTGCAAAAAAATATAACAAAACAAGTGCAGGGGTGGAGCGCGACATTAGATATTTGTTAAAAAAAGGGCAGTGCAAGCTTAGCAGCAAGAAATTTATCAAAATTGTCGCAGCAAAAATAGCGAATTAACTTTACAATTTTGTCATTTTTGTGTATCATATTAATATATAAAAATTTTAGAGAGGTGACTATATGGAATGGTGGGCAATTTTACTTATTGTAATTGGAGCAATTGCTTTTATTGGGCTTGTAATCACAATTTGGTGGATAGCAACTTACAACAAGCTTATTAGAAAGGGAAACAATGTTGATGAAGCCTATTCAACAATGGACGTTTACATGAAGAAGAGATACGACCTTATCCCTAACCTTGTTGAAACTGTTAAAGGCTATACTAAGCACGAAGGCGAAACTCTTGAAAATGTTATGAAAGCAAGATATGCGTCGATGATGGCGAAAAACCCAGAAGAGAAGGCTCAGAGCGAAAACTTGCTTGCGGGCACACTTAAATCTCTTTTCAAAGTTACTGAAAACTATCCAAATCTTAAAGCGGACTCGCATTACACTCAGCTTATGAATTCGCTTCATTCAATTGAGGCTGAAATTGCTTCTTCAAGAAAATACTATAACGGCACAGTGAAAGATTTTAATAACACCTATGCAACATTCCCTTCAAACATCGTTGCCAGAAAACATAAGTTTGAAAAGAGAGTGCTGTTTGAAGTTTCAGATCCAATCGAAAGAGAAAATCCAAGAGTTAAATTTTAATTGAAATAAAAAAAGATGAGAAAACTCATCTTTTTTTTGTGTTTTTTGTTTCAAACACTTGATTTATGATTTCGATTTGTGTATACTACAAAAGCGTGGAGGATTGGCTGAGCGGTTTAAAGCGGCGGTCTTGAAAACCGTTGACGTTAACAGCGTCCGCAGGTTCGAATCCTGTGTCCTCCGCCAAAAATGAAAAAACTGCGCTGTTTGCTCAGTTTTGACCGACAAGCGTTCAAAACATTTCGCTTTGACGCTTGTTTTTTCATTTCGCAGCCAAACGAAAATCGCGCTCTGCTGGCGATTTTGCTGCGACTCTCTGCGAAGCCGAAATTCTAAGAAAAAAGATGTAAGAGTATTATTTCAAGTGAACATTCCATCACTGCACCGAATATTGTGTCCTCCGCCAAATTAAAAATACACCACATATTGTGGTGTATTTTTATTATCTAATACTTTATATTCTGTTTCTTAAAAATTTAGGCACATTTTAGGCACAAATTTTATGGCGGGCTAGCAGGCTTGCTAAAAATTTCATGACTTGACTTAGCAATTGATTTGTGATACTATAATAAAAAGAGGAGCTTATGAAAGACAATCAAATTGATGCAACAAAATTTCCTATTAAAGCAAGGCTTTGGGCTGAAGAAGAAAAAATAAAAAAAGAATATGAGGAAAAATATGGTAAATGGGATGGATACATATGTCTTCAGACTAAAGATGACCCTGATTGGCCAGAGCCTTTTTATAGCAAAGAAGATGGAAAGTGGGTTTTACCTTACGATTTAATTCCTCTTTATTTTGAAGAAATCGAAGAGAAATATACTTGCGGATGTTTAGCGGCTTACCTGCCTTTTTACAAAGATATTTACATGAGGAGTGTTCTAAAAATTCAATGTTTTATTGGGAGAGCAAGGAAGAGTAAGGACAGTATTTTCTGTTCTAATCTCGATCCTATGCGTTCATCAACCTATGACTTTTTGATGAGGACGGCTGATTATATCCACGACTTTAAAGAAAGATTTGGAAGAGATGTTCCATTTGATATTTGGGGAGGCCTTGAAAAGACAAAACAGTTTGATGAAACCATAAACAGAAACGTTTTGACGCGATGTGATTTAAGTAAATTTGCAGGAACGAGGCACAATAAAGAAGTGATTAATAACTATGAGAAGCATTTATATTCTCATCTTGATTTTACCAAAATTTTTGATTTTAAAAATATGAAAGAGCTAGTGCCGGGTGCCACTATACTATTACGCAATTATATTTGCATAATGGGAGATATATATGACAGAAACAACATTGTAAGTGTGAAAAATGGAAATTTCAATGTGGATACTAACAATGCGAATAATGATTTTTCTCATCGTGATCTTCTTATAGAATGTTTTGGCGGATTAGAGAATTTCAATAAATTTAATGAATATGTTATTGATAAGTTCGTAGAAGATTTCATGCCAGATAGTCATAAAAGTCTTTTTAACAACAATCAAGACACTATTGATTATTTTATAATTAGTGCTTTTATGTGTGAAGCAAAATATCTGGATGGGTATGATGCATTTGGCGGTGTTGTGCCAAGAATGATAGAGCATTTGAGTTTTACATCTGATGAATATAAAATGGCGTTTAAAAATAGATACTTTGAAAAGGCAATTAATTTAATTTACTCAAATTACAGTGGTCACACAGATTGGTTAGATTTAGTTATGAGGATTCCAAATGTAAATTGTAAAAAAGTGTTTTCTAACAAACCTTACACGACGAATGCGTTAGCACTATTTTCACAACAAATTAAAAAATGTAATTTGAGTATTCACTATCAGTATCTGCCAAACCTTAAGGGTCACTTTTTGATAGAAGTTTTGCCGACTTTTTTAGATAGAAAATTTTTAAATGCAAGTGATTTAGTCCTAATAGAGGATAAACTTGGTGCCAATTTAAAAAAAAGTAAATGTGGTATGGGTATTGCGGCCGAGGTAAGTACTTATAAAATGCTTGCACTTCAACTTACTAAAACTTACGAAAAAGTTAAGTCAGAAGTGCTACAGGATGAGATAAATAAACAAAAAAATCTAGATGAAAACATTGCTCTTGATTCAGCATGCGAAGAAACTGAAGTTGAACATAGTAAAACATTTGATAGCTTCGATTTGACTAATGCAAGATAAATATTTTAATTATACTCAAAGCCTATAAATGTAGGCTTTAGGACATGACTGGCGGCTTAGTGGCTTTTGCTTTGCTAGCACACCACCATTGCCCCGAATTCTGTGTCCTCCGCCAATCAAAACAAAAATCGACTCTTTAAAAGTCTGATTTAGTTTTTATTTTTTGTTATAATTTGAGTAGGGAGGGAATTATGCAAGAATATGAACATAGTTTTAAAGTTAAATCAATAGAGCCTTTTATTGAATTTTGCAAAAAGCATGATTATGAGCAGGTTGCAATTTCAAAGCAAAATAGAAAGGTTTATGAAAGCAGATATAATCATCATTTAATTTCTCGTTTAACTACAGATGAAATTGATAATGAAACAACCACTTATTTTGATTTTAAGCTTGCTGGGAACGAAATAGACGGAAAAAAATTGTCTCAAGAGTCTGAAACTTTAATTGTAACAAACCAGCTTATGCCGTTTGTTAATTCCATCCTTGATGTTTTAGGTTTTAACTTAGTTGCAGATAATTTTAGAACTCGTTATGTCTATGAAAAAGATGGAATAATTTTTGAGATTGATGATTATACTGTTCCTAATATGAAAGTTATTGCAGTCGAAGGGGTTAAGGAAGAAGTTGAAAACTTATGTGACAATGAATTAAAACCTTTACTAAATAAGTATTCGATAAATGAAAACACAAGATTGAAGTAAAATAGGGAAGAAACAATTAAAGCAGCATTAAAAATGTTGCTTTTTTTGTTAAAAAAGTTTAGAATAAGTTAACTTTATTAGGAGCATGAACATGGAAAACAAAAAACCTTTTTACATTACAACACCAATTTACTATCCAAGCAATAAGCTTACTCTTGGCAACTGCTACACAACAGTTTTGTGTGACGCGATTGCAAGATTTCATCGCGCTTTAGGCTATGACGTGTTTTTCTTAACTGGAACGGACGAGCATGGTCAGAAAATTGCAAAGATTGCTGCGGCTAAGGGCGTTAAGGAAATTGACTATCTTAACGAAATTGTTGCGGACACAAAAAATCTTTGGAAACTTTTAAATATCTCATATGACAAATTTATCCGCACAACAGATGACTATCATGTTGCGGCAGTAACAAAAATTTTTAATAAGCTTTATGAGAAGGGCGACATCTATCTTTCACAATACAAGGGCAAATACTGCGTGCCTTGCGAATCTTTTTGGAGTGAGGATCAGCTTGTTGATGGCAAGTGCCCAGACTGCGGAAGAGAGGTTATCGACGCGAACGAGGAGTGCTACTTCTTCAAACTTTCTAAGTATGAAGATAAGATTAAAGGCCTTCTTTCAAACACTTCATTCTTGGTGCCATCCTCACGTGCGAACGAAATGATAAACAATTTCTTGAAAGACGGCTTAAAAGATCTTTGCGTTTCAAGAAAAACTGTTAAGTGGGGTATCCCTGTTGACTTTGATAAGGAGCAGACCATATATGTTTGGGTGGACGCCCTTTCAAACTACTTGACTGCGCTTGGATATATGTCTGGCGATGAAACTAGTTTTAAAAAATTCTGGCCGGCTGATGTGCATGTGATTGGTAAGGAAATTGTGCGTTTCCATTCAATCATTTGGCCAGCACTTTTAATGGCTCTTGATCTTCCACTTCCAAAACAGATTTTTGGTCACGGCTGGCTCACTTTTGGAAGCGGCAAACTTAGCAAGAGCAAGGAAGTAACTCAAAAAGAGGTTATTGATCCTCGCGTGTTAAGCAGTCTTTACACATCCGATTCAATCAGAAACTTCCTTATCGGGGAAATCTCATTTGGCCAGGACGGACCTTATTCACAAGAGCTTTTCCTTAATTCTTTCAACGGAATTTTGGCAAACAAGGTTGGCAATATCTCATCACGTCTTAATGGCATGGTGCTTAAATACAATGGCGGCAAAATTGAGAAGCCTAGTCGCATGGAAGAAATTGATAAAAACTTTGTTTCATCAATTGCAGCTTTGA
>CAZQPZ010000003.1:7063-13793 GCA_964595395.1 uncultured Lachnospiraceae bacterium
ACAAAGCCGCTCTCAAAATTATTGATGAGTGCAACGCCTACATTGACAACAACAAGCCTTGGGAACTTGCTAAAGACGAGGCAAACAAGGCTAGAATTTCAACCATTCTTTATTATGCCTCTCAGGGTATGCTTGAGGCTTACACTCTGCTGAGCTCTTTCTTGCCAGAAAGCACAGCTAAAGTGCTTAGCATGTTTAACATAAATGAAATCCATATTGATGAAAAAGCTTGTTGCAATTTTGATATTGCCGGACTTGAGCTTAAAAAAACAGAGCCGCTTTTTGCTAGACTTGACATCAATGCAGAAATCAAAAAACTTAACGAGCTTGCATAGATATGGGCTGGTTTAATTATTATGGCTTGATTGCCGTGGCTTTGATACTATTGCCGAACATTCTTTGTGCAATTCTAGACAAGACGATTTTTGCTAGTGCCAGCAATAATAAAGCATTAAATGCTTTAGAGCAGGCGGGAAGGTTTGGATGTGTTGCATTTATGATTTTCAACATTCCTTACACCTATTTTGGTTTTTGGTTTGACAAGGCGCTGATAGTTTATTTGTCGGCGGGTGGCGCGCTGGTGTTATTCTATATTTTAGGCTGGCTAATCTTTTGCAAGAAGAGGAGCCTCGCTAAAGCTTTATGGCTTTCAATCACACCTACCATGCTATTCACTTTCTGTGGAATAATGCTCTCTTCCATTCCGCTTCTTGTTTTTGCAGTGCTGTTCGGAGCGAGCCATATCACGCTTAGTGTTATGAATGAAAAACAAAGAAAAAACTTATCTTAGCGATAAGTTTTTTTATTCGTGTTAAATTGGTTGAAAATTTAACGCAAATCCTATATAATAATTAAGCATGCAGATGTGGCGGAATAATCTCATCAAAGAGATTTTTGAAATGCTTTCGCATTTCTTTCAAGGAAAGTTCAGTCGATGCGAATGCTTACGCATTCTAGTGCAGACGACCGTCTGACCAATTCCGCCTTTAAGTGAAGCAAAAATTAAATATGCAGATGTGGCGGAATTGGTAGACGCGCTAGTTTCAGGTACTAGTGGCTTAGCCGTTGCAGGTTCAAATCCTGTCATCTGCACCAAATCAAAATAGGGGCTTTTCAAGTCCCTTTTTTTGTGATACAATAGGGTTAAGGAGAGAGTGGTGAGAGAAGATTTACATTTGCACACTAACTTTTCAAACTGTGCGGAAAAATCTAATAGCTTTGAAAGCTTGCTTAAACTTGCCGAGCTTAGCAGACTTGACAGAATTTCAATAACCGATCACAACACATGTGTGGCTCACGTTTTGGCTGCTTTGCGTGATATAAGTGGCTATTATAGAGGCGAACTTGTGCCAGGCATGGAGTGTGATGTTGCTGAAGATGGCGTGACGTTTGAGCTTTTAGCTTACGACTTTAATGTTATGCCAATTTTTGGCTGGGCAAATGCTGTTTACAGCACACCAGAAGTTAGGCAAACGAAAATTAAAAACAAACTTTTAGAAATAGCCCATGAAAAAGGATTTGCGCTCGATGAAACTATGTCTTTTGATGGCACGACTACTTACGCACATAAATATGTTTATGATAATCTGCAAAAATTTAAAGAGAACAACCATCTTTTTGAAAAATATAAAATAAACTCATTACACGATTTTTACAGGCTGTCAACAACCGCAAAAGATTTTCCTCTTTATATAGATATGGGTCAGTTTTTTCCAAATGTACGCGAAGTTGCTGATGCAATTCATAGTGCGGGTGGAGTTGTTGTTCTTGCTCATCCTTATAACTATCCGCAGAGTGTGGATGTGGAAAATCTGCTTTCAATTGTCCTTAGAAAAGATGAAAGAGGTAAAAATATCGTTGATGGCATTGAGGTTTATCATCCTTCGGCTAGCGAAGAGCAAATAGAGTTTTTAATTAACTTTGCAAAACAACATAATTTAATGATAACTGGCGGAAGCGACTATCATGGCAAAGGCGGAAAGGAATTTCTTGCAGGGGTCGAATCCCAAGAGTTAAGCTTATAACAAAAGAGAGGTGTTGCCTCTTTTTTTTGTTGCGATTTTACAAAAAATATGTAAATAATACTTGACATTTGAATTTATGCGGCATATAATAACATTGTAAAGTAAACTTTACATACTTGGAGGGGGACATGGATAAAGAAGAAATTTTAGAAAAGGCAAAAAAGAAAGTTGTTGTCGGCGAAATGGAAAAGGCTAAGATGAACAAAGGCAATTGGATTGCACTTATAGTTACAGCTGTGCTTGCCGTCGGGCTTATTATCGCTGAAGGTTGCTTAGGTCATTTTCCTGCAGTGTTTGCAATTGCTGCCGTTTGCTACACTTGGGCGAGCGTGTTTTATACATGCCAGTATTTCATTGCAAAAAGACCTTGGCCGGTGCTTATTGGCTCTATCTTGGAGGGAGCTGCTGCCATTGCAATGATTGTTTTGTATATAATTTCTAATGTGCAAGGATGGTAAAAATGAATAGTGAACTTGTTCTAAAAAACAATTTGAAAAGGATGCGGGAAGATAAAGGTATATCTCAACAAAAACTTGCGCTTATGGTTGGAACAACCAGACAAACAATTATTGCGGTGGAAAAAGGAAACTTTAATCCTTCTGCAAAATTGGCGCTAATCATTTGCACGGCACTTGATGTTAAATTTGAAGAGTTATTTTATTTTTAATAAGTGAGGTTGATATGTCGGAAATTTTAAGAGTTGAGAATTTAACTAAAAACTTTGGCACGCTGAGGGCTGTTGACGGGCTTAATTTTAGTGTTGAAAGCGGCAAACTTTTTGCATTTCTTGGTCAAAACGGTGCGGGGAAAAGCACAACAATCAACATGCTGATTGGAACGCTTAAGCATGATGGCGGAACTATCGTGTATGACGGCGATAAAAGTTTTAAAGAGTTTAAAGATAAGATTGGCGTTGTTTTTCAAAATAACATTTTTGATGACATGCTTTCAGTGGAAGAAAACATAAAACTTTTTGGCAGGCTTTATTCGTCGCGCAAGGAAGATATTAAGGCTAGATATGAAGAGCTTGCAAGTTTATTCGAGTTTAAAAGTTTTGAAAAGAAGAAGTTTAAAAACTTGTCCGGTGGCCAGAAGCGCCGTGTGGAGATTGCAAGAGCGCTTTTTAACACTCCAGAAATTTTGTTTTTGGACGAGCCAACAACAGGTCTTGACCCTAAAACCAGGATTGATGTTTGGAAGATAATCAATAAAATCCGCAAAGAAACGGGCATGACAGTTTTCCTTACCACTCACTATATGGAAGAGACTGCTGATGCAGATGAAGTTGTGATTATCCACAAAGGTCAGAAGATTGCAGAGGGCAGCCCAGCCGAACTTAAAGAAAAATATTCTTGCGACAAAATTAGAATTGTGCCTAAAGCTAAAACAAGGTTTGAAAAATTGATTAAAGGCATGAGTTTTAATAAAGTTTCAGATTATTATGAGTTTCTTTCAAAGGATCCGCTTGAAGAGGTTGCACTTTTGGAGCGCTTTAAAAGTGAAATTAAGTATTTTGAAGTGCTGCGTGGAAGCATGGATGATGTGTTCTTGAACGCTATCGGGGATGATACTTTGCGGGAGGGCGAGAAATGAAAAATATTTTAGCGTTAACTAAACGAAATTGCCTTCTGTTTTTAAGAAGTAAGGCAACGCTTTTCTCTTCACTTTTTTCAAGTGTGCTTTTAATTGTTTTATATTTTCTTTTCATTGCAAAGCTTTACGCACAAGGTTTTAATGAAGCGGCAGGTGTGGGGCTCTCTTCCAATCAGATATATTTTGCAATTTACTCACAAATGATTATGGGTGTGCTTGTAATAAACTCGGTTTCGCTTTCAACGGGAATGTTTGCTTTTATGGCGGGCGATCTTGAAAAACGCAAAACAGACGCTTTCATGCTTACGCGCTTAAAACCTTCACAGCTTATGCTTTCATATTTGTTTTCTGCACTTATTCTTTCCTTTGCAATCAACTTTTTAATGTTAGCAGTTTCAGTAATTATCATTGGAGCGGTTACAACTTTCTGGCTTAGCGCTGGCGCGTTTTTCTATATTGTTGGCGCGCTTATTGTAACCACATTAATTTCATGTGCCATCATGCTACTTATCACATCACTTGTGCGCTCTTCAATTGCAATTGGCGTTATTAACGGAATTATGGGCACAATTTTAGGCTTTCTCTGCGGAATTTATATGCCTTACACAAATTTGGGCACTGGAGCAAAATATATCGGCTCACTTTTGCCATTCACGCATTTAACAATTTGGCTTAAACAAATTGCGCTTACTGACGTGTTTAGTCAATTTGGAATGAGCAAAGAGCTTTCAAAGCAGATGCAAGACATGTGGTTTTCGGCTGGCGATGTAGGTTTAGTCGGGGCAAAGGTGCCGCTTTGGGGAATGCTCCTCATCTGTGCTGTTATCGGAACTCTCTGTCTGGCCCTTGCAATATTCCTTATTAGAAGAAGGTTGTTAAATAGCAAAGAGGCTAAGCACAAAAAAGTAAAGAAAGAGCAAGATAACCATTTGTAGTTTAATTGTTTTGTGGTATACTACTTTTATATAAGGGGATGTTATGAAAAAAGTTGGAGTTTTTGGAAGTATTAACACAGATTTCGTTGCAACAACGGAAAAAGCTTTGCCTAGAGAGGGCGAAACTGTAAGCGGCGAAAGCTTTTCTACTCAATATGGCGGAAAGGGTGCAAACAAGGCTGTTGCGCTTGCAAGGCTGGGCGCTAATGTTGTAATGTTCGGCGCGGTTGGCGATGACGAATTTTCTAAGCGCTGCACTTTCAATCTTGATAAAGAAAAGGTACAAACAAAATTTATAAAAAGAATTAGGGGAGAAATGGGCGGCATTGCTAACATCTTTTCTTCAAACAAAACAAACATGATTGTTGTTGTGCCGGGCGCAAACCACATGCTTGATGTTGCCTACGTAGACAAAATTGAGAATGAGATTAAAAGCTGCGACTTAGTTGTTGCCGATCTTGAAATTCCACAGGCGGTTGTTTTATACATGTCTGAAATTTGCAAAAAGCACAATGTTAAGTTTGTTCTTAATCCATCGCCAATTATGAAGTTTAACAAAAAGCTGCTTAAGAACAGCGACTACATTGTTGTGAATGAAGTTGAAATTAAACATCTTCCAGGGTATAAAAACGACAAACAAATTTTAGAGCAATATAAAGGCCGACTGATTTTAACTAAAGGCAAACAGGGCGCTTACATTTTTGAAAACGGGGAAGTTAAAAAATTATCTGCCATTAAAACTTCTGTTGTGGACACAACTGGGGCGGGAGACTGCTTCCTTGGCGGGCTTATTGTAAGCTTGCTTGATGACAAAGAGTTAAGCGAAAGTGTTAAGCTTGCTAACATTTGCGCGGGGCTTAAAATATCTAAACTTGGTGCTCAAACAGGAATGCCAAAATTAAGCGAAGTTAAAAAATATAAATTAGGCAATTAATATTTAAAATAAAATGCAAAAAAAATCACGAAATAATCGTGATTTTTTATTTAATTTAATTAATTATTATTTTTAAATTGTTTTTTATTAAAATAAATTTCTATAATTAATTCCCATTGCGTCTTTCATTTTTTGCAATGTTTTTTGAGCTTCAATATTTGCCTCGTCTGAGCCTTTAAATAATATTTCATATATTTTTTGAGGATTTTTTTCAAGCTCTTTTCTTTTTTCTCTAATTGGTGCAAGCAGCTCTTGCAAAATATTATTTAAAAATAATTTAACTTTAACGTCGCCCAAGCCACCTCTTCTATAGTGGGCTTTTAGCTCATCTAGATTTTTATATTCAGGCAGATATTTTTGGAAGCTGTCCTCTTTTACAAATGCGTCTAAATATTCAAAGGCAATGTTTCCTTCAATTTTGCCTGGGTCTGAAATTTTTATGTGGTCTGGGTCGGTGTAGATTGACATAACTTTTTGCTTGATAACTTCGGGCTCGTCTGAAAGATAAATGCAGTTTCCGAGAGATTTGCTCATTTTGCCCTTTCCGTCTGTTCCCACAAGTCTTGCTTGGCTTTTGAGCTTAGGCACAACGTGCTCTGGCATTGTTAAAACTTCGCCATAGGTTGAATTAAACGCCTTAACAATTTCTCTTGCTTGCTCAATCATAGGCTTTTGATCCTCGCCAACGGGCACAATAGTGGTGCCAAAGGCGGTAATATCGGCAGTTTGGCTGATTGGATAGGTTAAAAAGCCGATTGGAATGGACTCTTCAAAGCCGCGAAGTTTAATTTCTTCTTTAACTGTAGGGTTGCGCTTAAGTCGGGAAAGGGTTACTAAATTCATAAAATAGAAGGTCATTTCTGTGAGAGCTGGCACTTCAGACTGAATAAATAAGCAGCATTTTTTTGGATCTAAGCCGCAAGAAAGATAGTCAAGAGCCACATTTAAAATGTTGTCGCGCACCTTTTGAACGTTGCCGGCGTTGTCTGTAAGCGCCTGCGCGTCGGCAATCATAACATACATTTTGTCGTAATCGCCGCTGTTTTGAAGCTCAATTCTTGATGCAATAGAGCCAATGTAATGCCCAATATGCAATTTTCCCGTTGGTCTGTCGCCTGTTAAAATAATTTTTTTCATCTTCTTCCTCTTGTGAAAAAAGTTAGCACAAAATTAATAAAATGTCAATTATTTATGAAAATTAGTAAAAAAATCGCAAAAAAATTAAAAAAATAATGAAAAAATAT
>CAZQPZ010000004.1:0-12995 GCA_964595395.1 uncultured Lachnospiraceae bacterium
AGTCCGCTTGTAATGCGCCACTTGAATAATATCGCTAAGCGCTGAAAGCACAAACATTAACCCCATAATTGGAATGAGCAGCGGTCGTCCAGAGAACAAGGCAAGGCAGGCAATGTATCCGCCAAGCGCAAGCGAGCCCGTATCGCCCATGAAGATCTTGGCTGGGAAAGTATTAACCGACAAGAATGCAATCAGCCCGCCAGCAAGGGCAAATGCCGACAGCGCAAGGTTGTCCATCTCCGCCCCACCAATAAGTGCAACAATACTGCCAAAGAACAATAGGTAGACAAGGCTTGTCCCACCAGCCAGTCCGTCCAAGCCGTCTGTTAAGTTGACAGAGTTAACAACCGCCAGGAACACAACCACGCTGAATGGGATTATCCCCCAGCTGAGAGGAATGCTTATCCCAAAAAAGTCTAAGTTAGATCCAAGCTTATAATAAATTAAAAATGCAATAATAAGTGCAATGGCAGTTTGTCCAATTATTTTTTGATAGGGCTTTAGTCCCTCATTTTGACGAAAATGCACTTTGATGAAATCGTCCAAAAAGCCAAGCAGCCCAAAAGCCAGCATAACAAGCATGCTCATCCAGCCATAAAAGCTGTCCTTCCAAAGGAAAAATGCGCAGCCTATTAGTGCCGCTAGAATAAAGATCACTCCACCCATGGTTGGAGTGCCAGTTTTAGCCGAATGCTTTTCCACATAATGCAGCACAGTCTGCTGCGCTTTAAGTTTTTTGCATATTGCAATAACAGGATATGTCAGCGCCAGCCCCGCCACAATGCTTATGCAAGTTATTAAAATAATTTTAATGGTTAAAGTCAATATTCTTCTCTCCTTCCAAAACTACAATTTTGCTTCTAAAATAGTCATACACCACACTGTAGTCATCATACGGCAGCTTCTTACCCGCTATTTCTTGATATTTCTCCGCGCCTTTTCCAGCAATGATTATGGTGTCCTCTTCTCTGGCTTCGTCAAACGCCTTTTTAATCGCCTCACTGCGGTTAGGCTCGATAATATAGTTATCTCTCTCTATTCCATTTTTTATGTCTTTAATTATGCTAATCGGCTCTTCAAATCGAGGATTATCACTGGTCAAATACACTCTATCAGACAGGTTAGAAGCAATTCTGCCCATCTTAGGACGTTTATCCACATCTCTGTTTCCGCCACAACCAAAGACTGTTATCACCTTTCCGGAAGTAAGAGCGCGCACATTTTGAATCACTTTTTCAAGGCCGTCTGGCGTGTGTGCATAGTCAATAACAACCCTTTTGCCATCTTTGACAATAACGTTAACTCTGCCTTCAATAGGTGGAGCAAACTTAAGCTCGCGCTTAATAGTATTTATATCAATTCCAAGCAGTGAACATGCACTAATTGCAGCAAGTGCGTTTTGGACATTAAATTCGCCAGTCAAATGAGTTGAAGCCAACATTATCTCATCATTACAGTTGCAAGTAAATTCACTGCCCTCCAAGGTTTGTTTGATGTCAATTGCAAAAACATCACATGGGCAGTGCAGTCCATATGAAATAACTGGGATTTGACAATTGCGCATAAATCTTGCCATGTTCACGCCGTCAGCACAAACAACACCCCTGCGCGATTGATTCAATGAGAAAAGTTTGAGTTTTGCACTTTCATAGTTTTCCATATTTCCAAAAAAATCGAGGTGGTCTTGAGTTATGTTTGTAAGCACAGCAACGCTAAACTTAATTCCCGCCATTTTCTCAAGCGCAAGCGCGTGTGCTGAAACCTCCATTACAACATATTCAACACCTGCCTTCTCCATTCTCTGCAAAATTGGATGTAAGATGTGCGGGTCGGGAGTTGTAAAACCAGTCTCTTTAAACTCGCCATCCACTTTGGCACCAAGCGTGCCAATCAGCCCCACCTTTTTGCCAGCACCTTTTAAAATGTCATATATAAGATGAGTGGTGGTTGTTTTACCATTAGTGCCGGTCACACCAATAATTTTCATTTTGTCGCAACTGGAGCCATGCAGTTTTTTTTCCATAATCGCAAAAACGCGGCGCGGATTAATAATGGCATAGCAGTCTTCCATGCCATAATCATTGCTTCCCAGCACAAACTTAGCCCCGCGCTCAAGCGCCTCTTTCATCTTGAACTGGGCTTTATCGTCATCTTTCAAAAGCAAAAAAACATCGCCCTTTTTAACTTTGGCGGGGTCAATCACCACTCTTCTAACATTCTCATCAAGAAGATGTTCTGGCAGATCATTTAAGTTAAAAATATCCAAAAGGTTTTTAAGCTTCATTCCTTTCTCCTTTTTATCATTTTAATAGGAGCAAAGCAAAAAGAATTAACCTTGCCAAAAACTCCATTTTTTAGACAAAATATGCTAAGTTTTTAAAATGTATATTTATTTATTTTTTAGAATATTTATCCATGTTTGCGTTTGCAAAAATGGATAATGCTCCTGAATCAAAACTAAAAGAAAAACTTTCTTTTTTTGCAAATCTTGATTTGGCTTCCTCGATCATTTCAACAACAATTTCTCTCATGCTGGAAAAAAGATAGAATGCAAGCGAGCCTGGGATCGTGTTCACTTCGTTTACAAAAAGCTGCCCTTCTGCATCCATTAAAAAATCAACTCTGGTCACGCCCTCGCATTCCAGCACCTTAACAGTTTCGGCCGTCATTTCTTTAACTTTAATCTCAACTTCTTTTTCAACATCATAAGAGGACAATGGCTTATCTTTTAAATATTTTTCATCAAAGGAATAAAGCCCTTTGCTTTTAACTTCGCAAACTTTAGACAGGCTGACATTGCCACCATTATTTAAAGCTGCGCAATTAAATTCTCGTCCATTTTCAATAAAATGCTCTAAAATCAGCTTTTTGTCATAATATTTTGCAATTTCCATCGCTCTTTTTAATTGATGCACATTTGTGCACTTTTCAATTCCAACACTGCTGCCACATCTTGAAGGTTTCACTATTACTGGGAAAGAAAGTTTTTCTATTGCCTCACTCACATTAATAGCTTCGCCAGAAACATATGGACAGTTTGGAATGCCACACTCATTTAAAATGGCTTTGGCTGCAGCCTTATCCATGCATACTGCACTTGCCTCTATGGATGGACAGGTGTATGGAATAGAGGCAAGCTGCAACGCTCCCGCAATCGCTCCATCCTCGCCATTGAGCCCATGCATGCAAACAAGTGCGGCAGTTGGAGCAAAATGTTTTAACTTAAAAGGCTGCTTGATTAACACTTGGCCTTTCCCCATTTCCAAATATACAGATTTCTTGTTTTTTACAAGCGCATGAAAGTCAGCATAAATATTCACATCTTGCAAGTTGTCGCCTGTAAAAAACTCACCCTCATGAGAAACATATATAGGCAAAATTTCATAATCGTTTTTGATTGCATTCATTGCCTGCAAAGCAGTTATTATTGAGATGTCATGCTCAACACTTTTGCCGCCATAGATGACCAATATTTTTTCCATATTCACTCCTTATTTATAATTATCGGGAAGATCATTTTCAAACAACACAATGCTTCCCTTCTCTTGAATGCTTTTTAAAGTTTCAATCTGTCCTTTGCGCGATGAAGCATAATGTAAATGTTTGAGATCAAGCCCCGCCGCCAAAGCTCCTTGCGTGAGAGCCGTTTTATTTGTTTCATTCATGATGATAAACTCATCACAACTTTCACCAATAGCCTTACCAAGTTTAAAGTTTAATTCATATTGTTTATCTCCTTGCTCGACTAGGCCGGGGCTGATTACAATCTTTTTTCCAGTAAAAAGTTTTAAGCATTCGCAAGCCTGAATGCCACCTTTAAGGTTGGAATTGTATGAGTCGTCAATTATGGTGCAGAAGTCGTTTGTTATAAGCTCCAACCTATGTGGAGCTGGCTTAAGATGACTTATAGCCTTTAAAATGCTTTCCTCGTCAACTCCCAGAATTAAAGCCATAGCCGCAGCAGCACACAAATTGGAAAGCATGTGTTTACCAATAATTGGCGTTGAAGTGTCATAAATTTTATTTCCAAGTTTAAGTTTAATTTGAGTGCCGCGTGCAGAATAATCAGCTGCAAGCACCTGAACATAGCCGCCTTCGCCAACAAGATATTTCTCTCCAACAAACCTTTCAAAAAGGCTTTTTGTTATTTCATTATCGCCATCAAAAACAATAATGCCATCCTTGCACATATGCTCACATAATTCAAACTTAGTACTTTTGATAATTTCTAAAGATCCAAAACTTTCAAGATGTTGCTGACCAACTGCTGTAAGAATGCCGAAGCTGGGTTTAAGCATTTCCATAAGCTCTTTAATATCTCCCTTATGCCTAGCCCCCATTTCAACAATGAGAATTTGATCGGTTCCTTTCAAAACTTCAAGCGCTGTTTTGCAAAGCCCCATAGGCGTGTTGTAATTTTTGGGAGTTACGCAAACAGTATATTTTTCTTTTAGCATCTGAGCTAAAAAGTTTTTAGTGGATGTTTTTCCAAAACTTCCCGTGATGCCAATTTTAATTCCTCGATAGCCATCAAGCACCTTGCAAGCTTTTTTTATATAGCACTTTTTAATTAAGTTTTCAATAGGAAGCAAAATTAAAGCGCAGATAAGCAAAATTCCTCTTAATAGAAAAAGCTCTATAATTGCAATAAGCGCTATCCACCAAAAGTTATTAACTAAAATAAAATATGGCAATGTTATTGCGGCTAATATTAAAAAGTATAAAATAGCAATCCTTATCGCTCTTTTTGTGAAAACAAGCCTGTTTTTGCCACCAAATTCAAAAGGCTGGGCGAAGTAATGTTTAAAACAATATTCAATATCATAGCCGCTTAGTTGCAAATTTTTTGCGTGCGGATAGGAAATTATGTAAAAAAACAGCAAAAAAATGATTCCAAATGCAATATTCATTATTCCTCCTTAGTTAAAAAGCCGTACAGAAGTTGACGAAATTTAAGCCCTCTATCAAAAAAGCAAAAATGTCCAGCATGTTCTAGAAGCTCCAGATGTGAATTTTTTATAAGTTTATTTAGCCTTTTTGCCATGTAAACGGGCGTTTCTTTATCATCCTTGCCAAACACTATCAGCGTTTGAGCCTCAATCTGCGGGCAATATTCTTCTAAATGAGTGTTCACAATTGAAGAAAAAGTTTTTTTCATGTCAACATCTAGCTTTGCATAATCGGACGAGCCCGCGTTATTTAGATAAAATCCAAAATATTTAAGCGTTTTATATGTATATATGCGCATATAATAACTTAATTTTCGTTTAGGTTTCATTCCTGCACTGTCAACCAGCACGAGCTTGTTTACAAGATCTTTTCTAAGAGCAGAAACAATAATTGCAACCCTTCCGCCAAAAGAATGCCCTATTAAATTACACTTTTTTATGTTCAATGCCTCACATAATGATATGAGCATGTTTGCATATGAAAAAATAGTCCAGTCGCAAGGCTTCCCGCTTTTGCCAAAAGGCGGGAAATCTACTGTTATGTTATGAAAGTCCTCAAGAGAGGAAATCACCTCATTAAAACACTCCCCGCTTTGCCCCCAACCATGCAAAAAGATGTTTACAGCGCCATCTTCCTTGCCATAAACTTCATAAAAAATATCAACATCATTAAACTTGAAAATCACATTGTTATTTATGTGAAGCAAGATTTTTTTGCCACATAGCAAAAACATTTTGATTTTTTTAATGAATTTGCTAAAATGAGACTAGCAAGAAAAATTGCGAGACTTAAAAAGGAAGGTACAAAAATTTGAAAATTACAGATGTAAGAGTTAGACTTGTAAGCAAGGATGATGCAAAACTTAAAGCTGTTGCATCAATCACAATTGATGATTGCATTGTTGTTCACGACATTAAAATCATCAACGGAAGAGATGGGCTTTTCATTTCAATGCCTAGCAGAAAAACTCCAGATGGAGAATACAAGGACATTGTTCACCCAATCAACACCGAAACAAGAGAAGAAGTTAAAAACGCTGTTCTTTGCGCTTACGAAGCTGAAGCAAACAAAGCTGAGTAATTTTAAACAAAAAAAAGCATCGCCTCTTTTGCGATGCTTTTTTATTATCTATAATCTTTAAGCAGCTTGCTCTTCATCCCCAGCTGGATTTTGTTCCTCTGTAGGATTTTCTACAGGAGCCTGCGCTGAGCCTTCATCATTAACAGTTTCCTTAGGGAACATGTCTTTAACTGCGATAGACTTAATTGGAGCTGGAAGCTCATCTGTAGATCCTGAAGACCAAATTCCTTCAGAGAAGCCTGCACTAGTTATTGTGCCGGCAATTTGATTTTTATCCGCGCAAACTTTTACATCCATAGCATAAGTTGCAAATGAAGTTTGAAGTTTTGCTTGAGCACCATTGATGTCAATTGTGCACCATGTCCAAAGTCTTGTTCCAAGCAAATCTAAAGTTTTCAGATTTCCAACAATAATTGTGTTCTTGATTGATCCAAAATTGTCTGGTCTTGCTCTAAACTCAGATTGTGTTTCAGCGTAAATCTGTCCAGTAGAGTCCGCCTTGAAAGTTGGATTAATATAGCAGTAGTTTATTACAGCACCCTTTCTAAGATAAACTGTCATTCCTGCTGTAATTTGAGATCCGTCAATTGTAGAAGCAGTCATGCTGTTTGTAACGCTTCCGCTAAGCGAGCAAGCAAATCCGCCAGCAATGCGTCCTGTAATCTTTGTTGATGCAGAATCAATTGCACACTGATCAATGTTTCCATATGCCATTCCAGCAAATCCACCAACATAGTATGCCTCAAGGTTAAGTGTGTTAATTGATGAGTATTTCACTGTTGTTTCCTTTTCAAGACATCCCACAAGTCCACCAGCAATAATATTAGCGTTGTCAAGATGGAAATAAATTCCATTTGAGTCATTTACAAACGCACTTTGCAATGTTCCTGTAACTTGGCGTCCAATAACTCCTCCGGCATACGCACTGCCCTTAAAGTCAAGTCCGTTAATTGTAAAGTAGCTGATTTCAATGCCGTCAACAAGTCCAGAGTTCTGAGCCACTCCTCCGCCAATAGCTAAAGTTGCATTAGAAGCTTCTGGAAGGTCAACTGAAACTTTTTGAGCAAGAGTTGAAATTAAACTTCCAAAGTTCTTTGCAACAGCTCCGCCAATGAACGCAGCAGAGTAAGCCTCAGAAGGTTTATAAGTGATTACACCTTCGCCAGAAACAACATACTGTGGCTCTCCAGTTTCTTCATCAATGTAAACTGTGGTTGTTTTATTTCCATTTGCATCAGTCGTTTCAACTGTTTTTTCTGTTGCACTAACAAGGCAGTTTTTAATCACACCATTGTTAATACCAGCGATTGAGCCAGCATAGTGATCTGTAGTGATTTCGAAGTTGAATACTCGGCAGCCCTCGATTGTTGCGCCATCATTGTATCCAACAATCACGCCCGCTGTGCTTCCTTCAACTTTAACGTTTCTTACAATAATGTTTTTAATGATTGTGTTTTCACCAGCCACATATCCAAAAAGTCCAGCAAATTCATTTTGAGCTGATATTTCAATGTTTCTAACTGTAATGAAAGCGTCATCAGCAATTCTAATTTGTCCGCGGAAAGGATTTTCTTTTGTTCCAATTGGAGTCCACTCTTTTCCACGAATATCACGGTTTCCATCATATGAAATTGAGTTTGCAATTTCATAAATTAGATTTTTGCCTGGGTTTTCGCGCATATATTCAAATGCTGCTGCAAGTTCAGTACTGTTTGTGATTGCCTTTCCGTTGTTATAAATTCCGCCATTAAGAGCAAATGGTTGATATTGCATTGGCTCGCCATCAAGTCTAACGTAGCCAAGTCTAAGCTCTCTGCCGCTTTCAATTTCCCAAACATTTTTGAAATCCCAACGGCTGTTTTTAACTGATGAGAATGTTGATTTAACTAATGATTCTTCGTGAGAAATATGTTTAACATATCCGCTTGCAGAAGCTGCTTGATCTGAAATAGCTTTATCGTCCTTTGTTCTTACAAAAGCAGGGATATCAGAAGCTCCCACATAGAAGAGCATGCTGTAATTGCCCTCTGTTTGATAAATATTTCTCTCGCCATAGTATGCGCCGAAAATGCCACCTATTTTAGAGCTTGGATTTTCGATTGCTTCAATGTAAGCAATAGAGTTTGAAACATAGCTATCATAAATTTTTGTACTTGGATCATTGAAGTCTGGAACAATTATATTGTCCTCATCATCAAAGCTTCCAGTGTTTGATCCATAAACAGAAATTCCAGCAATTCCACCAAAATAAGAGCTGATTGCGCCTTCTGGAAGCTCAGAATTGATGTTTAAGTGGTTTGTTTTAACAACACAGTTGAAGATTACTCCCCCCAAGTTATAGCCAACAGCACCGCCAGCAACCCATTTTGAAGAGATATCTACATTAGATGTGCACATGTTCACTTGTGCATAATACTCATCAGCACTTCTTTCGTTAAGTCCGCAAATTCCACCTGTGAAACCTTTGCCAAATGTGTTAACAACCTTTCCAGCTACTTCGCATTTTCCGATAAGTCCATAGTTAACACCAGCAATTGTTCCCGCATAGCTGTGATAGCCTTCAACATAAAGGTTTTCAAAAACAACATCTTCAACCTTTCCTGTTGTGCCAATGAAACCAAAGAATCCGCCGCAAGGATAATCCAAATCCCCTTGAATAACTCTGGCATTAATGATTTTGTGTCTTCCCTCGCCACCAGAGAAAGTCCCTGTAAATTCGTTTATAGCAAGAGTTCCGTCCTCAGTGTAAGAAACACCAATAGGAAGCATGTCTTTAGTTAATTTAATATCTGTTGTAAGTTGATAGCAGGCTGAGAAAGGATATTTTTCGTTTCCAATATTAAATAAGTCTGCCTCGTTTCTAATATAGTAAGGATATTCAACAGATCCGTTTCCAACATAAACACTAATTTCAAATGTGTCTGGATACTTTTCATTTGTTGAAACAAATTCAAGTGTTGTTGGTCCAGCATTTTTAGCAGTCATTGTCCAATTTTTCAGATCAACATCCAAATACTCTTCATAGCCAGTCTTAAGTGTTAATTCAGTAAACTCAGATGGATGCTTGTGCTCAAGAGGAATAGACATGGTTTCGCCTTGATTCATATAAAAGGTTTCGCCACTAGCCAAAATAGGATTGATTTCTTCGTTGTTTCTCACAACATAATAAATAGAAAAACCTGCTGAAATCAGCACAATTGCAACTACGATATACATTAAAAGTCTTTTCATTCTTCCTCCAAGCTGCTGTTTGCGCAGCCTTTCTAAAGCATTCAACGCTATAGTATAACCCGAAAGCCACTAAAAGTCAATACCCATTTTAAAATTGAAACTTAAAAAAAGGAGCATATTTGCCCCTTTTTATGAGTTTTTTACATTAATTTGCTTCCATCTTCAGTGTTAATAACTTTAAGCACATTTTCTTCCTCGCCAGTGTCGGCATTAAGATAGAAGTAGTATGTTGAGCCATCCTTTTCACACTCATACTCAAAGCAAATTACCTCTCTGCCATAATCAAGTGGTGCAAGCACAAGCCTTTCATTGTTAAGCGCATAGCCTTGTGGCAATTTGCCCTTAAAGTCGTTTGATGAATGACCAGTCTTTTTAAGAGCGCGTGGGATGTGATTTAGGAAGTAGTTTGTTGCATCATAACCAATCACGCTTCCGCTTCCCATGTCAATTTTAACTTTAACAAGGTCCGGATAAAGCACTATGCCATTTTCAGTTGGAGCAATGTTAAGATAAATCTTGTTTTGAAGAGTGTCCTGCCAAACTATTTCTGGGTTTTCAATGCCATTTTCTTTAGCAAAATCAATGGCAATCTTTTCAGCTTCTTGCTCTGAAATTGTTTTTTCACTGCTAGAGCTTCCTCTGCCGCTGACTGTGATTATATGTCCACCCACTTTTGCAACTTGCACAAACAACTTTTGATTGTCAGTGTTTGTCACATGATATGTAAAGGTTTCAAAGCGGCTGTTAATTTCTCCAGAATATGTAACTTCAGCATAATTTTTGAAAGTTTTTTCCACCTCTTTCTTACATTCTTCTTTAGAAAGAGTGTCTCCCTTCAGCCCTCTAACTGTCATATCAAGTTCAGAATCGGAGAATGGACCATCATAAATCATTGTTGGATAATCAACATCCTCTCCCTTAATTTTTGATATTTCAATAGTAAAGTTGTTAAAATCTCCATCCAAATTTAAACTTTGATCTAAAATTGAATATTCTTTTTGCACTTTTTTAACAAATTTGTTGATTTGGCTTTTCATTTCTTTAACGCTTCCATGAAGCTTTTCAAGAGTTTGTAAATCTTTGCTTGATAAGTTTCCGCCTTGCGCAATTCTGTCTGCAAGTGTTTGAGTGTATCCACCCATTTGGTTTATGAAACGCACGCTATCTGCCAAATTGTTTTGTGAAATTGGAAGCGATGAGATTGAGCTTTCAGCAAGTTGAGAATTTTGGCTGACTTCTGTTAATAACTTCTTTTGATAGCTGCCAGAATTAGAAGCTAGTATCTTTGAAAGTTTTGTTTCAGTGTTGTTCACACTTTCAACAAGGTCATATAAATTCTTTTGATAAACATTTTCAAGTTGGATTGAATAATCATTGCTTGTCGATTGCATGCAGCCATATGCAGCAGCAAAGCCAACTGTTGTTGCGCCAAGCACACCCACTGCAACAGCAAGTCCAATAACTAAGCCTTTTGAATAGCGCTTATTCTTTTTCTTTTCTACATTAAGAACGTCTTTTTCTTCTTTCATTTCAGCCTCCTATATTGCAAACACGTGTTTGCCAATTGTAACCACGGTTGTCCTTGAGAAAATCCATTTGCTTGTTGCAGTGGAAGCATTGTAGTAATATAAACATCCATATGTAGGGTCCCAGCCATTCATTGCGTCACGCGCTGCATTGTATGCGTTCTGGTCTGGCTCTAGGTTAATCTGTCCGTCATGAACAGCAGTAAACGCCCATGGTTGATATACAACGCCAGCAATGGTGTTAGGGAAATCTGCACTCTTAACTCGGTTTAAGATAACCGCAGCAACAGCCACCTGTCCCTCATAAGGCTCGCCTCTTGCCTCTGCATAAACACATTTTGCAAGTATGTAAAGATCACTTCCAGTTTGATAAACTGATTGTGTGTTAAGGGTTATTCCAAGCGCTTTCGCCGTTTTTGCCCCCACAATTCCATCTGCTGTTAAGCCATTTGCCTTTTGGAACTTAATAACAGCACTTCTTGTGCCACTGCCATAAACTCCGTCAACAGAGCCTTTGTAGTAGCCAAGCTCTTTAAGTTTTTGTTGAACAGCTTTGTTTTCATTTGCGGTTAAAGCCATAGAAACCGTGGCCTCTCCCCCGTTCGCGGTAGCCATAATCACACCAATAACGCTGCATGGCACAACAGCGATAACAAGCGTGAGAATTAAAGCTAAAAATCTTTTTTTCAAGTTTTTTCCCTCCTGTTTATCTTGATACACTATTAATTATTTCCCAAATTTTCGAAATATAAACATAATTTGTCGAATTTTTAGTTTTTGTGAAACAAAATGCAGGATAAACAAGACACCACCAGTTATCTCCTTGCCCACTGCCAAGGTCTACAATCACGGCATCATAGTCGCCGGCTGGCAAAGTTATGTCGTCATAAGTGCGGGTTGGAAACTCTTCATGATCAAGCCTTGCCTTTGCTGTGTAGTCAAATCCTTCACTTGCAAGCACGCTGTCCGCAACGCTGTTAATATAATTAAAATTCTTAGTGATAAGCTCTTCTGCCTCTGCCTTAGTTTCCGCCTCTGAGAGTATTGGAATAAGCGCCTCAACAATGGCGTCTTTCACCATATATTTAACTCTCTGGTCTTCTTGCGAATTCGAATTAGCGCGGATGTGAATTCTCAAATATTCGCTGTTCTCTTGTTGCCCACCACCAAAAAGAGGAGCGCAAAAAATAAGCACTGTTAAAATTACTCCACACACACCACACACAATCCATTTCATATAAAAACTCCTCCCGATTTAACTTCGGAAGGAGTTTTGACAGTTTTTATAGTATTTATACATTAACTCAGTTGATTTTTAATTCTTTATTAGGCTCACACCTCAGAAAGACTTATTTAACAATATTTGAATCTGAAAACACTTTTTCAACGTCCTGCTTTACAATCTCTTGTAATTCATCAAGGTCTAAAAGAGGCTCATTAATTATTTCTTCAGCAGAGTTAGACGAAGCCATTTGTTTACAACTCTCTTTTTCTTCTTGCCAATAATTTTTACGTTTTTCTGCCTGCTTTACAACTATAAGAGTACCAATCCCAATTGCAGCTGAAACTAAACCTCCAACAGCAATCCCAAAACCGTGCGAGCCATTCGATACGAGACCCATAACGAAACCTATAACACCAGCCCCCATACCGAACAAAGATTCTGTCAGCACAATTGGATGACATAACTGAATAACCATATCACATTGTGATATCTTATCATCGCTATATGCAATAGCTGGATTTGCCCTTTTATTTATAGGATATTCAGTTAATTCATCTTCATGCTCTATCAAATCTAAAAGCTGAGTTGCGTAATCCTCTTTATCCTTTTTCTTCTTCAAAAGTCCAACGCAACGTCTTAATTCTCTCTTAGCTCTATACATATCCGCTTTTGTAAAATTAACGGCTTCCCCTATTTTTACCAATTCCCTTGCAGCAATTGTTCGGAATTCCAACTTGGTGCTTTTCTTATCCTGCACTATTTGTCTCAATATGTCCAGTCTATATTTTGCAACATATTGTACTGCATGGTCATGTATCATTTTTTCTCTTTCTGCGAAATTGCGCTTTTGAGGATCTTGATCTTTTAAGCACTCCTCATCATCCTTAGCATAACTTCTCATACGATCACACCAATCTTTTAAGTGTGTTATCTGCATCAATGAAGGATCGTTTTCAACAGCTTGCATTATTATCTCACATAAC
>CAZQPZ010000005.1:0-12333 GCA_964595395.1 uncultured Lachnospiraceae bacterium
TTAAGTGCCTTGTTTTTCACAGTGTTGGCGGAGCTATCTCAAGATAGTTTTCGCAATAATATTTTGTTTCATCGCTTAATTCATCATATCTTAATTTTAAAATTTGAGCTATATCTGAGTGTGGGGCAACTTCCATAACACATATATAAAGCTCGTCAAATGTTACACATACTTTTTCTGGGTCAATTTCAGAAAGCAAAACCTTTGTCCAAAAAGCATTAATCATATCACTATTTGGTTTTTCGCCTTTATCGATGCTGTTGTGTATTTTTATAGATAGCTCGCCAAGTGTCATCATATCAAAATTATTGTTATCCATATTTTTCTCCATAAGATTATTTTAACACAAACAAACTTTTTGTCAATCCCCAAATTTTTGTTGACAAAGGTTTAGAGGTGTGATATACTCGTGTTGTAAAGTAAAAATGCTTTACGAGGGGAAAGATGAGTTTAGAGAATAATGTACAACTAGCCAGGCTTTATGACTTGTATGGACCGCTGCTTTCAAAGGCACAACAAAAGGTTATGGAAGACTATCTGTTAAAAGATATAACCATTTCCGAAATTGCCGAAAATGATGGAGTGTCCAGACAAGCAGTGAAAGACGCTGTTTCGAAAGCTGAAAAAAAGTTAAGAATGTATGAAGATAAACTTGGATTTCTTAAAAGATTAAATAAGGAGTAGTATGGCACTTTTTTCATCATTATCCGATAGATTTAATCACATATTTTCGAAATTGACTAAGCGCGGTAGACTGACCGAACTTGAAATTAAGGAAGCAATGCGCGAGGTTAGAATTGCACTGCTCGAAGCCGATGTTAACTACATGGTTGCAAAAGACTTTGTTAAAAAGGTTTCCGAAAAGGCGGTTGGAGACGAGGTGCTTAAAAGCCTGACCCCATCACAGCAAGTGATTAAAATCGTTAAAGACGAACTTACTGAGCTTATGAGCTCTAATAGCCAGAAGCTTACAATTTCATCCGCGCCACCAACAATAATAATGTTGTGCGGTCTTCAAGGAGCGGGAAAAACAACAATGTGCGCAAAGCTTGCGGCTCATTTAAAGAAGAGCGGGAAGAAGCCTCTACTTGTTGCCTGCGATATTTACAGACCTGCGGCAATCAGTCAGCTTCAAGTTGTGGGCAAGCAAGCAAACACTGAAGTTTTTGAGCGTGGAACACAAAATCCTGTTAAAACTGCAAAGCAGGCGATTGAGCATGCAAACAAACAGGGCTTTGATGTTGTTATTTTAGACACGGCCGGACGCCTTCACATTAATGAAGAGCTTATGGACGAACTCAAGAACATCAAGAAGGAAGTTAAACCTCATGAAATCTTGCTTACACTTGATTCCATGACAGGTCAGGATGCTGTGAATGTTGCAGAGGCGTTTAACAATGCGCTTGATGTAACAGGCTTCATCCTCACAAAGCTGGACGGTGACACTCGTGGTGGTGCGGCACTTTCCATTAAAGCAATCACTGGCAAGCCAATCAAGTTTACTGGTGTGGGCGAAAAGATTGGCGACATTGAGCCTTTTTATCCCGACCGCATTGCAAGCCGAATCTTAGGCATGGGCGATGTGTTGTCGCTTATCGAAAAGGCGCAAGAGGCAGTAACTGAAGAAGAAGCCAAGAAAATGGAAAAGAAGTTTAGAGAAAACTCTTTCACTTTTGAGGACTATCTTGTTCAAGTTGACCAAATGAAGAAAATGGGGTCGATTGCAGACATCCTTGCAATGATTCCAGGGGCAAGCGCAAAACTTAAAGGTGTGCAAATTGACGAAAAGGAAATAGAAATCAATAAGCACATCATTCAGTCTATGACCCCAGAAGAAAGACAAAATCCAGACATCATCAAGGCATCGCGCCGTCAAAGAATTGCAAAGGGCAGTGGAACAAGCGTTCAGCAAGTGAACTCACTGTTAAGGCAATTTGCTCAGTCCAAAGAGATGATGAAAATGCTGAAAAACAAAAAAGGACTGAGATTTTAATTGATATAATTCTTGGAAAACAAGATTTATATAAACAAATTTTACAAGGAGGAAAAACATGGCAGTTAAAATTAGACTTACAAGACTTGGTGACAAGAAAGCACCTTTCTACAGAGTTGTTGTTGCGGATTCAAGAAGCCCAAGAGATGGAAAATTCATCGAAGTTATCGGCACATATGATCCACTTAAAAACCCTGCTGAAATCAAAGTTGACGCTGAAAAAGCTTCAAAATGGCTTAAAAATGGCGCAACTCCAACAGAAACAGCTAAATCAGTGCTTGTAAAAGCTGGCGTTATCGAAAAGAAATAAGGAGAGAGTTATGAAAGAACTCGTTGAATATATCGTTAAAAATCTCGTTGAAAACAAGGACGCTGTTAAAGTTGAAATTGAAGAAGGCGAGGAAGAAACAGTTGTTAGAGTTAGCGTTGCTGACGAAGACATGGGCAGAGTGATTGGCAAGAATGGCAAAGTTGCATCAAGCATCAGAACCATTGTTAAATCATTCGCTGGACGTGACAGAAGAAAAACTTTCGTTAAATTCGGAGAATAATGGAAAAGTTACTTATCGCAAAAGTTTCAAAGCCTCAAGGCATCAAAGGTGAATTAAAGTGTCAATTATTCACTGATGTTTTTGAGGCTGTAACTAAGGCGAAAACTGTTTACATTGAGGATAATGCGTGTGAGGTTGAAAGGTCGGTCATTCGAGGGGGCGACCTTTATTTGAAGCTTCTTGGCGTGAACGACAGAAACAACGCTGAGGTGTTTAGAAACTGCCTTATCTATCTTCCAAAAGAGGTGCTTGCAAAAAGCAAGAAAACAGATTTTCTTGTTGATGACCTTTTGGGAATGCTTTTGTTTGACCAAGAGGGAAACAAGGTAGGCCAAATTGTTGACTATGAAGACTATGGCAGCGCACCAATTCTTTCTATTGAGGAAAATGGTCACGTGTACGAAATTCCATACATTAGCGCCGTTTTCATTACTGAAGGAGACAAGCTTATTGTAAACAGAAAAGCTTATGAGGAGAACAAGATATGAAAATAGACATTCTCACTCTTTTTCCAGAAAGCTTTAAGCCATTTGAGGAAAGCATTATAGCTCGCGCGCGAAAGGCGGGCATTTTAGAAATTAACATTATCGATATTCGCGATTTCACAAAAGATAAACACAAAAAGTGTGATGACACTCCATTTGGCGGAGGCGCAGGCATGCTTATGAGCGTGCAACCTGTGTATGACGCAATAAAAAGCGTGCTCACGGACAAAAGCAAGGTGATTTATCCTTCACCAAGCGGAAGGGTTTTTAATAGCGTTAAATCAAAGGAACTTGCAGCTTACGAACACCTTATTTTTGTTTGTGGACACTATGAGGGCATAGACCAAAGGCTGATTGAGCTTTTCAATATGGAAGAGATTTCAATCGGTGACTATGTTCTTACTGGTGGCGAAATTCCTACCATGGCGATAGTGGACAGCCTTTGTCGCTTTGTGCCAGGTGTACTCAAAGAGGGAAGTTTGGAGGAAGAAAGTTTTTCAAATGGACTTTTAGAATATCCTCAGTACACTCGCCCTCAAGTTTTTGAAGGTTTAAGTGTGCCAGAGGTGCTCTTAAGTGGCAATCACGCGGAGATTGCAAAGTGGCGAAAAGCAAAGTCGTTTGAAAAGACTCGCATTGTCCGCCCAGACCTTCTTGATGAAAATAAATAATTACAAAGGATAAAATATGAAAATCGGACTTGTTATTGCTTGCGAAGAGGAAATCGACGCACATTTTAAATATTTTGAAAAACTCAAAACTATACAAGTTGGCAACATGACTTTTTATAAAGGTAGGTTCGCGGGGCATACAATTTTTCTTTGCCAATCTGGTCCATGCGAAATTAATGCAGGAATTCTTGCTCAGGCAATGATTAGCGAATTTCATCCTGACATTATCATTAACAGCGGAACTTGCGGCTCATTTGAGGCAAAATGTAAAGCTTGCGACACATTTATTGTTGATAACGCAACCTTTTGGGATATAAAAAAAGGTTTTCTTGGAGAAATTACATATAGTTGTGATGAAAAACTAAAAAATTTTGCATTATCACTTAATAAAAAGCTTAAAGTTGGCAAACTTGTAACGGGGAATTCATTTGTTGGAACAGTTGCCCTTAAAAACAGATTAATTAAAAAGTTTGGCGCAAATTGCTGCGACATGGAAGGCGTTGCTGTGGTTTACACCTGTCAGAAGAATAAAATCCCTTGCCTTCTTATTAAATGTGTTTCAGACAGTGGAAACGAAGAAGAGTTTGATAAAAACTTCAAAAAAGCAAGTGCAAAAGTGGCAAAACTTGCATTTAATTGCATTGAAAACCTATCGCGTAAAGTTTTAAAATAGGAGAAGATATTGAAGATTAATTGGTTTCCAGGACACATGAAAAAGGCCTTGGATGAAATGCGAACTGAACTTGTTAAAGCAGATGTTGTTATATATGTGCTTGACTCTCGCGCGCCAAAAAGTTGCATTAATCCTATGCTTTCAAAACTTTCAAACAACAAACCAATTCTTTACATCTTAAATAAAATTGACTTAACAGATTTTGATCGTCTTGAAAAAATCGCCAGAGATTTTAAAAGTGACAAAACGGACTATCTGCTTTTAAATTCCACTCAAAGTGGGGTGGGGAAAGATGTTTGCTCTAAAGTTAAATTTTTGTGTCGCGACAAAATTAAAAAGTTTGCAGACAAAGGAATTAACGTGGCAGTGCGCGCACTTGTTGTTGGTGTGCCTAACTGTGGCAAAAGCACACTTGTAAATAATCTTTGCAAGAAAGCTAAGGCTGTAACGGGCGACCGCCCAGGCGTGACAAAGGGCAAACAATGGTTTAAAATTGGCGGAGGAGTTGAAGTTTGCGACACTCCAGGAACGCTTTATCCCGACCTCACAGATCAAGAAAAGGCAAAGAGCCTTGCTTTCATTGGAAGCATTCGTGATGAAATTTTAGACGAAGTTGAAATGGCTTCAGAGCTTATTCAAAGGGTGGAACTTTTATATCCGAATGCTATCGCCGAGCGTTATAAAAATGCAAAAACTCTGGAAGAGATTTGCAAAGTTAGAGCATTTTTGCTTCCAGGTGGCGACCTTGATATTTCGCGAGCCGCAAAGGCAGTTATAACAGATTTTAGATCTGGCAAGCTTGGCAAAATAATGATTGAGGCATAAATTGAAACAAGAAAACAAAATTAAAGGCAATGTAGGTGAGATTTTAGCAAAAAACTATCTAAAATCTCATAAATACCGCATTTTAGAGTGCAATTATTCTAATCATTGCGGCGAAATAGATATTATCGCAGAGAAGAAAAAGCAAATTGTTTTTATCGAAGTGAAAGCGCGATCTAGCTGTGAGTTTGGCCGTCCTTGTGAGGCGGTAACACCATACAAACAAAACAAAATTCGCAGAGCGGCGCTTGTTTATTTACAGGAGCGTAAAAACTCGGAAAGAGACATTCGCTTTGATGTGATAGAGGTGCTGGACGGCGAGATTAATCACATTGAAGGGTGTTTCTAGGGGCAGGCTTAGCCTGTTTTTTTTATTGTGGTTTTAATTTGTTGGACAATAGCACGTTAGTTTGTTTTGATAAAAATTTTATTTGTGGTAAAATTTGTCTGTTAAAATTTAGGAGAAGAATATGGACAAGGTTATTGTTATCACTGGCGCAAGCAGTGGAATTGGACTTGCAACAGCGCACTATCTTGCAGATAAGGGCTGCACTGTTTATGGCATTGCAAGAAATGCATTTAAGGATGAAAAGTTTGCGTGCTATCAAGGCGATGTGAATGACACGAATAGGATCAAAGAAATATTTGCGGATATTTTTGCTAAAGAGGGGAAAATTGATGGTGTAATCAATAACGCTGGTTTTGGAATTGCTGGTGCGATTGAGGACACGAGGCCAGAGAATGTTGAGGCAATTATTAACACCAACTTATCTGCTGTGATAAAAATTTGCACAATTGCAATCGGTTATTTGAAACAATCTAAGTCTGGCAGAATTATTAATATTTCTTCTGTGGGTGGAATCGCACCGCTTGGATATCAGGCTTGTTATTCTGCAAGTAAGGCGGGCGTGGAGATTTTTTCTAGGGCACTAAACGAGGAAGTTAAGCCATATAATATAAAGGTGACGGCAGTGCTTCCTGGCGACCTTAACACAGGCTTTACAGCGGCAAGAGTTGTTGACGAAAACAAAGATAATGTAAACAAGCGCATGAGAGAGTCTGTGCAAAAAATGGAAAAATCAGAAAGGGGTGGCAAAAGCCCAATCGTTGTTTCAAAGGTTATTTATAAACTTCTTAAATCCAAACGCCCACCGCTTAGAAAGTCAGTTGGCTTTATGGCAAAGTTTGAAGTTTTTCTTATGAGGATTTTCCCAACACGCATTGTAAATTTTGTTGTTGGAAAGCTGTATTAGTTTAAAATTGCCTATTGACAACAGTGAATATGTGTGATAAAATATAGGCATAAGTGAGGAAAAATCATGAAAGTTAAATCTACTTCAGCTAGAAAATCAGTATTGAAAAGAAGAATTGTTGTAGGATTAGTGACTGTTGTTGCGATTATTGTTGTTGTCGGCTCTGTTTATGCAGCTGTTAAATATTCGCCAGCTGACAAAGCAAAACCTGTTTATGGAACAGGAACAAACATCTCTTCAAATCTTGACCACGATGGAAATCAATATGGTGTTGGTGGAAGCTCAAATGGTGGCACAAACAAAACTCCAGATGAAGAGCAAGAAGAGGACGAGAACAAGGTTAGTCGCCCAAATCCAAACAAACCTATGGAAAGATAAGAAAAGCAGGCAGCAGCCTGTTTTTTGATGTAAAATGTAAGTTAAACCTTTTAATGTTAAAAAATATAAAAAAACTTGGTAAAATTACTTGAAAAATATATCAAGGTATGTTAAAATATATAAGACTTCGGGTGGTCCGCTTGGCTTAACGCTCAATGAACACTTTGTCAAAAATCTGAAAAAAGGAGATAAGTCAAATGGCAAACATCATCGATCAAATTGAAAAAGAAAACATGAAGCAAGAAATTCCTGCTTTCAACATCGGTGACACTGTTAAAGTTGGTGTTAGAATCAAAGAAGGCGATAAGGAAAGAATTCAGGGCTTTGAAGGCGTTGTGATTGCAAGAAGAAATGGCGGAATCAGAGAAACATTCACTGTAAGAAAAATCTCTAACGGTGTTGGTGTTGAAAGAACATTCCCACTTCACTCACCACTTGTTGCTGGCGTTGAAGTTACAAGAAAAGGTAAGCCAAGAAGAGCAAAACTTTACTATGTTCGTGACCTTACTGGAAAAGCTGCTAAGATTAAATCAGCTGAAAATTAATAAAAATGAAAATCTCGCAATTTGCGAGATTTTTTTGTTGCTAAGTTTAAATGCGATTTTTATAAATTTGCTGAGTTGCCGCCAAAATATTTGGCTTTTCAACAGTTTACTGCTATACTAATACCATTCTAAGGAGAAAAAATGCTTTCAAAAATTCATAGTTATGGGCTGCAGGGAATAGAAGGCTTCACAGTTGAAGTTGAGGTTGACATCACAGCAGGCCTTCCAAAATTTGAAATGGTTGGCTTAGCAGACACAGCCATTAAAGAGGCTAAAGAGCGTGTGCGCTCGGCAATCCGCAACTCAGGCTATAACTATCCAGTTAAAAGAATAACTGTTAATCTTGCACCAGCTGATGTTAAGAAAGAGGGGCCTTTATATGACCTTGCAATTGCAATCGGAATTATGTGTGCCGATGACAAGGAAGGCGTTAAAGGGCTTACAAGCCAAAAAGCAAGAAACTTTGTTGTAATTGGCGAGCTTTCACTTAATGGCGAAGTTAAGGGCGTTAAAGGTGTGCTGCCGATTCTTATTTCAGCAAGAAAGGCGGGCTATAAAAACTTTATTATTCCAGCTGCGAACTCTAGCGAAGCAAGTTTTATTGAGGGGATTAATGTCTATCCAGTTAAAAGCTTGACAGAGGCTGTAGAGTTTATAACGGGGGATGTGCAGCTCAGCCCAATTTCTGCAACAACATTTATAAATGAAACAAATGCCTATCAAAATGCGCTTGACTTTAAATATGTTAAAGGTCAGGCAAGGGCTAAGCGCGCGCTGGAGATTGCAGCGGCGGGTGGACACAATGTGCTTATGATTGGTCCTCCAGGCAGCGGGAAAAGCATGCTTGCAAAATGCTTTCCTTCCATTCTTCCAGACATGACTTTTGAAGAAGCTTTAGAAGTTACAAAGATTCACTCTATTGCTGGCGAGCTTGACTTTAAAAAGGGGATTGTTTCAACAAGGCCTTTCAGAACGCCTCATCATTCTGCCTCAGCAGTTAGCTTAACGGGCGGAGGTCCTCACAGCAAGCCTGGCGAAATTTCGCTTGCTCACAACGGCGTGCTCTATTTGGATGAAATGCCAGAATATTCAAGGCAGTGTTTAGAAATGTTAAGGCAGCCTCTTGAAGATGGCGTTATTACAGTTGCAAGAAGTGCGCTGACTGTGCAATATCCAGCAAACTTCACTCTCATTGCGTCGATGAATCCATGCCCATGTGGCAACTATGGTGCTAAGGATAGAGAGTGCAAATGCTCGCCTTCACAAATACATAGATATCTTGCCCGTATATCAGGGCCAATCCTTGACAGGATTGACATTCATGTTGAAGTTGACAATGTTACTTTTGATGACCTTAGAGCTGAAAGCAATGAAGAAAGCTCGGTTGAAATTAAAGAGCGAGTGGATAGGGCAAGAAAAATTCAGCTTGAGAGATTTAAAAATGCCAAAAACTTTTCAAATGCAAAAATGAGCGTTCCTGCAACTAAGAAATTTTGCACCCTTAGCGAGGAATGTGAACACCTTCTTAAAAGTGCGTTTGAAAATCTCAAGCTTTCAGCAAGAGCACATGACCGCATTTTAAAGGTTGCGCGAACAATTGCCGACCTTGAGGGCGAAAAAGAAATATTGCCAGAGCATATTGCAGAAGCAATTGGCTATCGCTCGCTTGACAGAAAATATATGTAAAACTAAAGGAAAATAATGAATAAAAATCAATTTTTGCGCTTTTTATCAGCTTTTGAGCTTTCCCACTCTAAAATAACCAAAATTTTAGAGGCTATGGAGGGCGAATATACTTTTGAGAAATTCTATCTTGATGACAAGGTGGAAAAGATTTTGGGCGGCGAATATTCTGCCATTGCAAAACACTCTAACGAGGATTATTTTGAAAGCTATGAAAATCGCTTGAAAGAAAAGGGGATTGGACTTGTCACTTGTGAAGATAAAGCTTATCCTGAGAAGTTTACAAAGATAGACGATGCACCATATTATTTCTATTACAAGGGCGATCTATCACTATTAAGTGAAAAGGCCGTTTCAATTGTTGGAACGCGTTCGCCTTCAAGTTATGGCACAATCATCACAGAGCGTTTTGCGGGCGAGATTGCCAGAGCTGGCGGAGTGATTGTCAGCGGACTTGCCTATGGCGTTGATGGCATTGCTCACACAAAAGCACTAGACGAAAAGGGCAAGACAATTGCAGTGCTTGCGGGCGGCTTTGACAAAGTTTATCCTGCTGAGCACACAAATTTGTTTGATAGAATTGCCGAAAACGGACTTGTTATTTCAGAACATCGCCCAGATATTAAGGCTGTAAAATATTCTTTCCCACAGCGCAACCGCCTTGTTGCAGCGCTTGCGGACGCTCTGCTTATTACAGAAGCAGGTGCGAGAAGTGGAACAAGCATAACAAAAGATTTTGCGCTTGACTACGGCGTGCCTATCTATGCCGTTCCTGGAAATATAACCTCTTCCAAAAGTGAGGGAACAAATGCGCTTATTGCTTCCATGCAAGGCATTTGCTTGTTAGATGCCAAAATTCTGATTTCAGATTTAGGGCTGGAAGGCAAAAAGCAGAAGAAAATTCAGCTTTCAATGAACGAAAGCCTTATCACGGATGCACTTGCAAAAGAGGATAAAACTATGGACGAACTTGCAGATGCGACAAAACTTGCAATTGCAAAGCTCAACAGTCTTTTGACATCTCTTGAAATAAAAGGTATAATTAGAAGAATGCCGGGCGGAATTTACGCCTTGGCGTAGGAGGATAAAATTGGATCTCGTCATTATAGAGGCGCCTGCAAAAAGGGAAACACTTAAAAAGTATCTGGGCAATGGATATGATGTTTTTGCAACAAAGGGACATATAAGAGATTTGCCTGCAAAAAGCTATGGGCTTGATGTAACTCATCATTTTGAGCCTAAGTATGAAATCATGCCAGATAAAAGGGCGCTTATCAGTGAACTTAAATCAAAAGCAGATAAAGCCGACAATGTTTTAATCGCAACCGACCCGGATAGAGAGGGTGAGGCTATTGCTTGGCATATCGCGAACGTGCTTAATCTGCCTAAAGATAAAAAATGCAGAATTCAGTTTAATGAAATTTCACAAAAGGCTGTGCAAAATGCACTTAAATCGCCTAGAGAGGTTGACCAAAACTTAGTTAACGCTCAACAGGCTCGCCGCGTGCTTGACAGAATTGTGGGTTATAAGCTTTCTCCAATTTTGTGCAAAAAGATTAAGCCACGCGTTAGTGCGGGCAGAGTGCAGTCTGTTGCGCTTAAACTTGTTGTTGAAAGAGAAAAAGAAATTGAGGCTTTTAAGCCGGAAGAATATTGGCCGGTTAATGCCTATTTAATGAAAAATAAAGATGTGTTTAAAGCAAGCTTAGAAAAGAAGAATGGCAAGAAGTTTGTTCCTTCAAATCAAAAAGAGGCGGAGGAAGTTGTTGCAAATGTTAAGGACGCAAGTTTTAACATTGATAAAATTAAACGCTCTAACACAAAATCTCACGCACCAGCACCATTCACAACTTCAACTATGCAGCAAGATGCTTTGAACAAGGCAGGGCTTAGCGTTAAACGCACAACAGCAGCCGCACAACAACTTTATGAAGGTGTTGAAATTGCAGGTGAGGGAAAGATTGCGCTTATTACTTACATCAGAACAGACTCCACTCGTGTGTCAGCTGATGCACAAGAAGCCTGCCGCAATTATGCAAGAGCGTTGTATGGCGATAAGTTTGTGCCAGAAAAGCCAAACATTTATGCTAAGAAATCTAACGCGCAAGACGCACATGAAGCCATTAGGCCAATTAACATGAATGTTACACCTGAAAAGGTTAAAGCTTCACTTGCACCTGACAACTACAAGTTATATAAACTTATTTATGAAAGATTTTTAGCCAGCCAGATGAGCGAGGCTGTTTACTCAAATGTAACCGCTACAATTTCAGCTGATAAATATGAGTTTAAAGCGGTTGGCAAGGTTATGGAATTTGCCGGATACACTGCCGCATACAAGGAATTTGAGGGCGACGAAAAACAAGAAATTTCGCGTTTGCCAAGCTTAAACGAAGGCGAAAGTCTTAAAGCAAAAGAAATTAAGTCGGAGCAGAAATTTACAAAACCACCAGCACGATACACAGAAGCAAGCCTTGTTAAAGCAATGGAAGAAAAGGGGATTGGACGCCCTGCAACTTATGCTGCAACAATCATGCTTATTACATCTCGCGAATATGTTTCGCGCGAAGGCAAAAGCCTTGTGCCAACAGAGCTTGGAAGAAACATAACAGAATATCTCGACAAATTTTTCAGTTCTGTAATCAATGTTAAATTCACAGCTCACATGGAAAACAGACTTGACGATATTGCCACAAACAACGATGATTGGCATGAAGTTGTTGAAAGCTTTTGGTCGGGCTTTTCAAGACTTTTGTCAGAGTCTGGCTCATCAGATTTCACACTTAAAGCAGAGCCAGTTGAAACTGATGTTGTGTGCGATAAATGTGGGCATAAAATGCTTCTTCGTGAGGGCAGATACGGCAAGTTTTTGGGTTGCTCAAACTTCCCACATTGCAGAAACATTATGCCTTATGAGGATGAGAAAAAAGTTGTTGGAAAGTGCCCAGATTGTGGCGGTGACATCGTTGCAAGAAAATCTAAAAAAGGCAAAACTTTCTACTCATGCAAAAATTATCCTGAATGCAAATTCATGAGCTGGAATCCAACAACGGGAGCTCGTTGCCCACAATGCAACAGTCCATTAATTATAAAATACAAAAAAGTGGTTTGCTCTAACTGCGACTATAAGGAGCAATAAATACAAACGATAGTAAACATTATTGGTGGCGGATTTGCCGGAATAGAGGCTGCACTTACACTTGCCGATTGCGGAGTGGAGGTGCATCTTTTTAGCCTATCTCCAAATTCAAAAACTGAAATTGGAGGCACAAAAGAAAA
>CAZQPZ010000006.1:0-12085 GCA_964595395.1 uncultured Lachnospiraceae bacterium
CAAAATAATTTCAGAAACTTCATTGCCATATTCATCATACTTTGGGATATAAGGCGCAGCGTCTATTTTAAGCTCAATTTCGTTGCCATCTTCATCAAGTTCTGGCGTATAAGCACCTATAGGTCTCATGCTTTGTTCATTTGCTTCCACAGGTTTTTCCGCCACAACCACTGTAGCCTCCATCTCCATTTTTTGAAGCTCCTCCAAAGAAATCTCATTATCTGCTTCGTCGTAATATTTAATGGTCCCCTCACTTTCATCTGGCACTATATAAATGTTTTTACCATTGATTTGTCTGTAGAAAAATTTTTTCATACAAGCCCTCCTAATATTTAACCTTTGTTTGTACACACACATTATACAGCTTTATTAAGAGTTTGTCAATATCAATTTTTAAGCACATTTAAAGATAAATTAACGATAACAAAAACATATCAATTGATGTGCTTTTATTTATTCTATGTTAGACTGTTTGGCTTACACTTGACAAAAATAGATATTTGGGTTAAACTATCATTTATAGGAAGGTTATTTATGATAATTAGGTTTTCTCAAACCGAGCTTAACGACGCACGTTACATTCTCTATCGTTTTGAAGAAGGAATTAAAGTAGACTTTGACAAACTAGCAAAATCAGAATTTAGCAAAAATGTGGAATATTTCGACACCGCAATGTACGCGGGAATTGCATTGTCAACTTTTGGCATTGGAGCTCCCATTTCCCTTGCAGCTCTCATTCTTCACAAATTAAAGGCAATAGCAACAGAGCAGAAGAATAAAAATCATGACATCATCACGGTATCTTTTAAAGATTTTTTTCTATTTGAAGATAAGATTAAAAAACAGGTTTCAGAAAGTTTAAAACAAGGGCATAAAGTTAACATTATTATAGAAGGCGATGCCACATCAAAGATGATAACAGGCGAAGAAGGCATCGAATACAACTATTCGGCTGAAAAATACCTTAGAATGTTTGATATTAATTTAGAATTAAAAAAACTTGGAATGAAAGACTCAATAAGATTTAACGAGTTCTTTAAAACAAACGATTATACCGATTTAAAAACATGTTGGACTTTGGAAGAAGTTTTGGATGCAACTGCTGAAATAGACAAAATTGTTTTTCACATAAAAGATAAAAATCTTTCCCCTTATGAAACAATGTTGTATATCCATAAGTATATCACCTCCCATTATGGTTATGGATTTAATGCAACGAATAAAACTAAGAATAGATCATCTGAAAAAGTTAGATCTATTATAGGTGCTATACAAAACGACAAGACGGTTTGTGCTGGATTTGCTTCTTTAACTAAGGCCATTGTAGAAAAATTAAACATGCCTGGGCTAAAGTGCAATTACCAAGTGGTAGAGTATCATGGAAAAAATAAACGAGGGAAAAATGTATCCTCTGCACATGCTTTAAATCTTGTCGATATTGATGATCCTAAGTATGGAATAAAAGGCAAATATGCCAACGACACCACTTGGGATTGTAAAACAAAAAAATGTCCGGAAGGAAGAGGGTATGCTTTCTTTATGTATCCAATTGCAGACATGACCAATTTTCGCAATAATGCTCTTACACGCACAAGCAATGCTTCAAGGGTTATGGTATTTGACTACATGTATGATGGCCAAAGAGAACGCGCTCAAGATGAACAAATTAAGATGAGCGCTAATCCAATATCACTTGACTCGTTAACAGCAGCCATGACAAAGGTTTATTCAGAAGAACAAGCTTTTTGCAATGGAGACAGCGTGGAAACAGCTGTTAAAAAAGAAATTCGGCGCTCTATGAGATGTGCTTGGGTAACTAGAATTTTAGATGGAGACAACCCTTTGCTGAAAAAAGCCGACGAGATATATAATGTTAAAGTAAAAAACTATAGAAGTGGCATATTGAAAAGCGCTAAGTTTACATTGAAAAACGAAAATCAAGCTCTTTTAGAAAAATAATAAATTAGAATATATAATTTAAAATTAGGAGGCATATATGCAGACAATTAGCACCAATCTTGGTGGACACGAAATAAAAGTTGTAGGAAAGATTATCAAAGTTGATGGAAAAATAGTCCCTCGCTCACTCTTACGAGCGAAGCTTCCATTCGTTAATTATTCATGTATATCAAATGATGAGCTGATTACAGGGAGAAATAAAATTACAATAAAAGATGATAAAGTTTTTGTAAATGGACACGAATTTCCAACTTGTAATGATGCCGAAGACTCAAGAACTTTATAAAACTTTCATTAAAAGCATATCAAACTGATATGCTTTTTGTTTTTTCTGGCTAGTTTGCCCAGCTCTTGACAAAAATTGATATTTGGGTTAAAATTAGCATAGGAGCTTATAATGGAAAAAGTTAACAGCGAATTAGAAAGTTATTTCAGAAAAATATCTCGTTCATTAAAAGAAACTGATGACCTAGTCAGAGTAGAGATAACACTCACGAAAGATCAATTGATAAATCCCCTTTTAAAACAATGTTTAGAACAAGGGTATTTCGATAAGATTAAAAAAAACTGCTACATTGATTTTATATGTAAAGATGGCGATTTGTTTTTTGACGAAAATGAAACAAAACTACTTTTAGAAAATTATCAAGCAATTGTAGGTGAAATGACCATTGAAGAAATTATTAAAAACCGCCGTATAGTACGCGACCAGTTATTTTTTGAAGAAACTATTTTTGGAAAAATGCATACAGAATCACCCAAAGGGAAATTAATAGAATCTTATCCGGAAACAAAATCTGTTAAGAGAAGATTTTCGGAAATAATTGAGATTAATAAAAAACTATCAACAATAGCAGAAAAAATAAATAATTTACCGGAGCAACTATCTCCCTTTGAAAAATACTTATTGTGCCACAAAGTAGCAAGTAATATTGAATTTTTTTATAATGGTGGTGTAAATGAATCCTCACAAAGTTTTGTTGATACAGTTAAGACCAATAAAGGTTGTTGTGTAGGCAAAGCCCAATATTTAAGGGCGCTTTTATATATGGTTGGAATTAAAGCATGTGACATAAAGATATTTGACCACCGACTAGATTTAGCTAAACTAAAAGATTATGTTAAAAACGGACGAGATGGATCAATAACAATAGAATCTACAGGTGAAACATATACATTTGAAAAAGGTACAGAAGTGCTTATTAAACAATTTTCAAGGAATGATACTAAGCACAGGTTGAATCATGAGATAAATTTAGTTGAACTAAATGATGAGAATTACGACATTCATGGTATATTTGCAGCTGATAACCATTCAAAAGGTTGTATAAATAATTGTTACATACCGCTTGAAGGCAATATTGACACAATATTTAACTTTTCATCTTTCTATTCATCAGCTGAGGACGTTTGCAAATTTTTAGATAAATTAGATACTAAAGAAAATAAAAAATTAGGCGAAAAACAAGCAGACAAAATTTATAAAGAATACTATAAAATTGGAGAGCGTTTGTCTAAATCAGACGGTGAAGATATTCTCTATAATGACCATAATCATAGTATAAAAACAATGCAAGCAATTGAGTCGCGCATTAGATTAGAAGAAGCCCCTCTTGCTGGATCAATACCTTTTAAAGTTCTTGAAAAAGCACAAGCAAAAATTGATAAGATTTATAAAAACTATTTTACAGAAAAAAATCATGAAAAAGAGCCCGTTTTATAAATGCAAAAAGCATATCAGTTTGATATGTTTTTTGTTTTGATTTATGAATGTTTACGCAATACTCTTACATTATTAATTAAAAAAAGTGACTTGACAATACAATTCTTTTGCAGTATACTATGTACAGTTAGAAAGGAGAATAACTGTGGATAAAATGCGCGTGAATGGTCATTCCATTGTCATCAAAAGAAATAAATTAATAATTGATGGGAAAGTTGTTGTTGTAAAACTTAAATCCAGTCTTTTTGGAAACTCTATTTCTGTCAAAGACGGAATTCTTCAAATTGGGAAAAACATTATTGACATAATTCCCGATGGCGTGGTAGTCAACGGAGAAAAACAGAAGCTCTCAGGATTCAGCGAAACTTTAAACGAGAATGCAAATGTAAGTGAAACAACAAAAGTTGTTGAAAGCGCTGAGGTTGACGCAATGGATGCCTCTTCTGGTAATGAAGCTGCAACAAAAGAGGCTAAGTCTAAACATAAAAATAAGCACACTGTTCAAATTGCAAGACACATCATTAATATTGATGGAGGCAGTGTAATTGACCTATAAATATTAACATATTTTACATAAAAGCATATCAAACTGATATGCTTTTTTACTTGTAAAATCGATTTCTAATAAGAGATTTTTTCAAAGGGCTTGACAGAACAAATGGTCAGTGATAAAATGTAAACGTTTGTAAATAATATTCTAAGGAGCAAGTATGAGAAATTACTCTAGACGTATAAGTGTGGCAGCAAGCAGAATCGCTGCAGAAGAAGACGTAAATAATGCTATTAAAAAATATGCTGAGAAAAACGCTAGACAGGCACAAGATGTTAAAAATTCAAAAGTGGTTTTTCAAGGAAATGTTTTGGATGCTCGCCAGCATATGGTTGCAATCAGAACAACAGATTTAGCAACTCTTCTTGAAACTAATTTTGACTATATCCCTACTGAGCTAAGAAATAATCCTTCACTTATTCATGTGGCGCTTTCAAAACTTGGATTTGAGCTTTTTGGAGAGTATATTGATAAGTTTATTACTTCTGAAAAACTTTCCGACAGCGAATTTATGCTGGCTATGGTTAAAGGCCATGGAATTAGAATATTAGATTTTGCTGACGAAAGTCTTACAAGCAATCCAGATTTCATGTATATGGCAAGAGACATTCAAGAGCATTCTAAAGTAGATCATTCCAAAAAACATTTAGGTACAAAAAGAGAGAATATCCAACCACCTCTTTCAGGACTTATTATATAAAAGCAAATGGCGCGCATTAAGCGCGTTTTTTTATTGCTAAAACATACACACCATTACATGACTTGACAAAATATTTGTTTTTTTTCATAATGAAAGCATGAAGGCACTTCTTTTATCATTAATGCTTCTTATCAGTCCGCTGGCAGCCTCGTTCGGCGAGCATGTGTATGTTTTGTCTGACTCCTGCCCGCTATACAGCGAACCCACTTACTCAGCAGAGCAAATTACAGAGCTTGACTTTAACGAAGAGCTAACTCTTCTTTCAGATGAAATAACGAATGGCTTTTACTATGTTAGTGTAACGATTGAAAATGAATCACAACAAGGATACGTGCCAGCTGAAATTGTTGGCGAGAAGGCTGAAGGGCAAGAAACAATATTAAGCTATAATGCCACCCTATTAAATGACGCCGTGATATATTCCTCAATCGACAAAAGCGAAATTTGCACTCTGAAAAAGGGAGAGCGAGTGTTCTTATATGAAGGCTACAATCAAAAGGCAGATTTTCTTGCGGTGCGCTTTTGGCATGAGAACAAAATAACAATTGGACTTATTAAGACTGAAGACGTTAAACCTGACGGCGTTAATCCCGCACTCATAGTTTCCATTTGCGCCATTGTTGCACTTGTTACAATCATCTTTATTTTGTTTGGTGTAACTAAGAAAAAACGGCACAAAAAATTGAAATCATAAATTTTTGCTGATAAACTCCTAACAAAAGGAGTTTTTTTATGAACAACATAAATCACACAATTGAAATTTTGCAAAAAGAAGTTTGGCACCTTGCCACTGTGGAAATTCCCGCACTTCGAGCCACACTTGAAGGCCTCGATCTTTCAGAAGCTGGAAATATTGTTTCACTCGTGTCTGCGAACACAACAGCAATTTCCAATCTCTCAACAGAAGTACAAAATATTTCAAGCTTAGTCAGCTCCCAAAATGAGACACTTGCAGCTCAGCAAAATCATATTGCGGATATTTCCAGCTCGCTAACTTCACAGCAACAGTCAATTTCTTCACTTAACAATTCCCTTTCCTTGCAGCAAGAGAGCATTGAGGATATAAGTGGCACACTTTCATCGCACAGCACATCTCTTACAAGCATTTCCGACTCACTATCTCAGCACGACACTTCGCTTGCTCAGCTTAACAGCAAAATTTCAAACATTGAAACTTTATCTAGCAAACTTCCAGTTATGGAGGATAACATTTCCCAGCTGAGCGCAAATGTAAATCTTGTTCAATCAAACGCCGCGGCAATTCAAGAAAACCTGCTTGAAGCGCAAACGGACATCACTGCCCTTGAGCTCAATCTTTCCGCCATGCAAACAACCCTTAGCAGCATAACCAACAGACTTGTTCAAGTTGAATTAAAAGTGTTTAAACAACCTACTCTTATTTATGACAAAACAAGCTCCGACCCAACAATTCACAGAAATATGCAATCTGGCTTCCGCGCTGGCTATGCAATCACTCACGACTATACCAAATACAAATATCTGCGCATTTATATGCGATCTGGCATGAGCGGTATGACCAGTGTTCAAGACGTCCAAATTGTGGACGGCAATCTTAAATTCTCACTCATCTATCCACCAACAAACGATGCAATTGTAAGCTTTATAATGTCATTCTCATCCGATATGGCAACGCTTAATTTCAATGAGCTCTCATTTCTGGAAGCAGTCGGTACTGCGGGGACAATTGTTGATATGCTTTGGATGAAATCCTCTGCAGCATCATACGGATATATTGAAAAAATAGAGGGCTACGCGTAACCACTCCTACAATAAAAAACTCGGCTACTCCAAAGCCGAGATTTTTTAAACTGATACTGTTCCGCTCATAATAAGATACATAAGGAATGCTATAAACCCTATTGCAAACAATAGCGACATTATAAAGCAGAAATAAACCCAAAGACTCACCGACTTAACCGTCATAAATTCGCCCGCACAAACAAGGATTAAACTTGACAGTCCAAGTGCCGCAAGCCCAAACATGTTGCCGTCTATAAGTTTAAGATAAAATAACACCAAAAAAGCAGCCAGTGATGCGGACAAGATAATTCCAAATATTCTGGCAACCCAAAGCCTTGCTTTTTCGCTTTTTGTAACTTCTAATGCTTTCATATTTTAATTATAACTTCCCTTAAGATTTAAGTCAAACAAATTAGCCTTCCATTATCATTTTATCGGCTATAAGTGCAATAAGCTCGCCGTTTGTTGGCTTTTCATTGCTGTTATAAATTTTTAAGCCGAAAAGTGAATTAATGTTTTCAATCTTGCCTCTGTTCCAAGCAACTTCAATTGCATGACGCATTCCTCTTTCAACCTTGCTGGAGCTTGTTTCAAAACGCTCAGCAATTGTTGGATAAAGTTGTTTCGTGATTGAGCCAATAATCTCTGGTTTTTCAACAGCAAGCTTCACAGCCTCTCTTAAAAACTGATAGCCTTTAATGTGCGCTGGAATTCCTATTGAAATGAATATGTTTGAAATTTTTTCATCAAGTTGTTTGTTAACCTTCATTGTGGAAACTTGTGCTTCGCCCTCTTCAAGGAGATCAAACATTCTCTCTTCTAAAATTTCTGGCTTAACAGGTTTAACCATGAAATAGCTTGCGCCTTCATTCATTGCCTTTGTCACAAATCCACTATGAGAAAGGTTGGTCACAAAAATAACTTTTGGCATATCATTGCCCATAACTTCTTTAAGTTTTTCAAGCACAACAAACCCGTCAATGCCACTTAAAAGCACCTCCATAATCAAAAAGTCAGGCTTAAGTAAAGGGATCGCACTAAGGACATCTTCTCCATTTGGACTAACTCCCACAAGTGAAAATTTTTCATTTTCTTTAATATGTGAAACAACTATATTCTCTTCAGATTTATCTGCAATATAAACTCTGATTTTTCCTTTGCTTGGTGTGGCTTTCTCCATTTTTTTAACCTCCTTGCTTTTATATTTGGAAATAACCGAAATTTCAACGAATTCCGTGAAACATTTCTAAGTTACCACATTCGCCCGACAAAATAAAATAAAACCCGTAGTCAAAACATACGGATTTTATCTAAGATTGTCGTTTTTTAAGTCTTACAAAACGGCCAAATTATTTAACTGTTTTTCCAGCAAGTTTGGCCTCTTCCAAGCCACTTGCAGCAGTCATATAAAGGTATACATTCGTGTCGCGATCAGCCTCTTCAGTTTCATCATCTTCAGCATATTCGCGCTGAGCATAGAAGTATAAATTTCTAAGATTGCCCGACTCATAGAAGTCATAACCCACCTTTGCCCCAACATTTGTCATGCCTTCAACAACGTTTACAACTTCGCCAGTTGCCACACTTTTGCTTGAAATGCCGTTTGATGTTGAGTAGTACACCATGTCCCCATGCGTAAAGAGAATGTTTGAGTAAGAGCCGTTTTCAAGGAAAACTTCCGCGCCTTCATCGTTTGTTACATTAACATAAAGAATTTGTGCGCTTCCCGAAAGTGAAGATGAGAAGATGTATCCTTTATAATTTTCCATGCCGTTATTTCCAACAGCATAAACATTTGAAACTGTGCTTGAATAAAATTCTTCGCCAGCTGTATTAAAAGATGTTTGATCAAAGTTTGTGCAATCTGCAGAATAAGTTTTTGTTATTCCAGTGCTTACATAGTTCATTGTGTAGAAAACTTGGTTGCCACTTCTGCCAATGAAAGTTGCTGTGTAGTTAACGCTGTTTTGCAAATCTTCACTTTTGCCACTTGCTGAGTTATATTCAAACACTGCATTGCCGCCTTGGCCATATGCGTTATTTTTGTTTTCAGTGTAGTAAATCTTGCCGTTCCATTCTTCACCCTCTTTTGGAATTGCCACGCTTGTAGCTTTGGAAGAGATAGTGGATGCCTTTTCATTATTAAGATTTACAACTCTAAGTTCTGTTCCATCAAACACGAACAAGTATCCCACGCCGTCATATTTAAGTGCGCGAACAACCGCAGCAGAGCTGTTAAACTGATTTGTGGACAAAAGCTCTTTCTCTCCACTGCCGTCTAAAGAAGCTCTATAGAAGTTTACATTTCCAAGTTTATGTTCATTCTGATTTGTTTTATGTTTGTAGTCAGGTGTTGCATAATAAATTTTTCCAGCATAGCTGAAGATATATGGGCTGTTGAAGCCAACCGCCTGTCTTTTAATGTTTGTTGCGCCCTCTGGTGAAGAAAACTTACTGCTAACGTTTTCATATTTAGCTTTTGTAAGAAAAGCAGTTGAGGCCAAGTTGTTATAATCATTAATTGTGGATACTGAGCTTGAAGATAAGCTGTTTGCAAAAATAATGTCGCCGTCCACAACACTAACAATTCCACCGTTATACAAAATAGGATCTGCAATAGCCTTGTTATTGCTGTCATCGCAGCCTACAAGCAAAAGTGAGCAACATCCCACAATTCCAGCCGCTGCAGCACATAAAGATCCTTTAAGCCATTTTTTCATTAATTTCTCCAAATTCTAGTTAATTTTACACCAATTAATAAGTTAAGTCAATTGTTTCCTAACTTTTAACCCTTTAAACATCAATTTCAGTAAGCTTGTTGCCCACCATATCACAAGATGTAAGATAATAATCAGTATCAAACATTTTAAATTTAAGCTCCACCCTTTTATAGCCATGAAGGTGTCCAAACACAACAGCGCTAACTTCATATTGTTTTAATAGAGAGATAAACTCACTTTCATTTCGGTGGAAGTTACATGGCGGATAGTGCATCATGCAAATAATTTTTTCGCCATTTGTTTGCAGTTTTTTTGCTGCCTGCAATGTAAGCTCCAAACGGATAACTTCGCGCTTAAATATTTTTTCATTCTCAGCGCTGACTTGAGCGCCCGGCTCTGGCACAGTCCAACCCCTTGTGCCACAAATGATGAAATCGCCAAACTTCATTGCATCATTTTGAATTGCATAGAAGCCTTCAGGGATAACTCCTCTAACTGCGGTTATTGAGCTCCACCAATAGTCATGATTGCCGCGAATGATAATCTTTTTCCCAGGAAGAGTTGACATAAGGTCGAAGTCCGATTTTGCATCCTCAAGCTTCATTGCCCAAGAAAAATCGCCGGGCAGAAGAACAATATCTTCCTCCCCAACCTTTTCCTTCCAATCTTCAAAGATTTTATCAACATAGCCCTCCCACTGCGGTCCAAAGATATCCATGGGCTTTGGATTGTTTACAGAAAGGTGCAAGTCTCCGATTGCAAAAACTTTCATTACATCCCTTTTAAGATTTCGTTAACTTGGCGCATGTCGCACGCACCTTGATAGTTTTGTTTAAAGTATTTCATAACTGCTGGGATAGATTTATCCTCAAGAGAAGAAATAATTTTTTTAATCTCGTCCGCACTTAACATTTTTGGAAGATAGTTTTCTACAAGTGCAATTTGCTTTGAAATGTTTTCAGCCATTTCACTATTTGAAGCCTTAATGTAGTTGTCGCGCTCTTCGCAAAGTTCTTTTGCAGCTTTTTGAAGAATTGCAGCAACATCTCCGTCAGTAAGTTCAGCCCCAGCCTGACGCTTGTTGATTTCCTCAAGTTTGATTTTGTTTAAAAGCACACTGTAAAGTGCTCTGGCAACAGTGTCCTTATTTTTAATTGATTCAACATTTGCTTGTTTTAATTTTTCTAATATCATATCTAACTCCTTTGCACACATTATACAAAAAAATAAACTTTCTTCCAAGCAAAATGGCTTAAATCTATTGACAAAGATGGCGAAAAAAGATATACTTTCTGAGTATCCAAATTTTGGCGGCATAGCTCAGCTGGCTAGAGCGTACGGCTCATACCCGTAAGGTCACTGGTTCGATCCCAGTTGCCGCTACCAAGTGATAAGAAAGTGGTGTCGCTTTCTTTTTTTATAGTTTAAATTTCTTAAAACTTTTTTGTCGAAATTTTGATATTTTTGTCTACAAATGTGTTATAATTAAGCCTGTTATGGCGAGAGTGAATGTGAAAGCTAAAATTATTCTCAGCGCGCCACTAATCGCGTTTTTATTTTTCATGCCGCTCATGTTTGCATGTAATGGAAACAATGGATCAACTCCACCCGAGCTACCTCCAGCCCCATCTGATCCAACATTAAATAATACTGCGAAAGAAAAATTACTGGAGTTTTATAATCAAGACTTCTTCCCGTTCAACAAAGTTACTGTGCTAGAAATTGCGGACAATAATTCTTCTTCAGAATTTAGATTTGCATTTAGCTGTGAAAACATCATTTTGGTAAAAGCTGATTTATCTAGTAATTTGAATAGTCTTGGTTTTACTGAAACATTTGCAGACGGATTTAAAAAGGAAAGCGAAGGCATAACCATCAATTTTAAAATTATTGATAATGAAAACAATTTTGCATTTGTTGGAACGAAGAAATATAATTTGCTACCAGAGAACAAAACAGACCTTGAAATCGAAATAGGCGCAATCTTAGGCTTAGAATTTGATTTAGGCGATTTTGCTTCTTCAGCAGTAAGTGTGGAGAAAGAAGATAATCAAATTAGTTTCCTCTTTTCAAACGCGGGCTTTAATGAAGCTTGTGAGGTTATCAAAGCAAACTTTACTGGCTCAAATTTTACAATAGTGCAAACAGATTTTATGTTAACAATTTATCTTGAATCTGACTCCTCCGTCATTACTTTAACACTCGCAAACGGCGAAGATGATCTTGCTTTCAATGTTACAAAAGGCTAAGTAACCTAAACTTAAAATATCGCATATAAAAGGCTTGATAAAAGGAGCCTTTTTTATATGGAACAAGATAACCTTTCTAGTAAGCTTAAATATACATATGACCCATTAAGCGAGCAGTATGTTGTAGCTTCAAAAGATGACAAAAGCACATATCTTTTAAGGAATGAAAAACTAGCCCCGCGCCCTGAAGAGCCAAAGTCAAAGAGCAGCGGCCTTTTTTCTAAGCTTTTTCAGCCACAACCCTCTTCGCAACCAAGACGCAACCCTCCTAGGCCTAACCCACCTCCTAGGCCTAACCCACCTCAAAAAAACCAAGCAGTTAGGCTAAGTCGCGATATTTATAACGACCTTGACGCTTTAGTCTTTGCCTACAGAGAGCTTCGCCGAATTGATAATAAAGATGCTTCCACCCTACAAAATCTT
>CAZQPZ010000007.1:0-4336 GCA_964595395.1 uncultured Lachnospiraceae bacterium
TCTATGATTTTTTGAAACCAGCCGCTGGTCTACGCCAGCATTGAATACTGCATATATCCCTTCTTTTATATTTTTGTTTTGCGGAAACAGATTGCAATCTGCCTCCGCCCCATTTGATAACCTTGTCTTTTATTAATAATAACAAATTATTTGACTAAAATCAACAATATTTTACTCTATTATTTATCCTTTAAAGTTTTTTTGCCTCTTCAACAAGCTTCTTAATTTTGTCGAGAGCCTCTGCTGAAGTATTTTCATCCATATTGAACATCATAACACTTTGATTTGCGCGCTCTTGTTTGTCCTTTTCTTTCTTACTTTCACTTGTCTTGATTGGGTCCGTATAGCCTGACAGCTTAGTATCCCCGGTCCTAGCTTGATAAAGTACTTTGCCAAATTCGTTAACTTCCTGCTTAGCCATATCAAGTCCCTTGGAGTTTTTATAGAAGTCCTCCATGGATTTTTTAGCACCAACAATGTCAAGAACTGCACCGAATGAAACTTTTGAAAGGTCAACAACTGCATTTTTGATTATGCCCATGCCTGAAACCTTATCTTCATATATAGGCGCGCCATCTTTATCCTTGCCCACATAACGGCGCTTCTTATCAAATTTTTCAACTTTTGTTAATAGGTTGCCATCGTCGTCATATTGTTTATTTCCAAATTCATCAAGAACTGCAACTTCGCCTTCATCCACATATTCGTTATCGTTATGTGGATCAACAGGAATTCCAAACCTTGACGCCACAAACTTAATTATTGGTTTATCAAGGGCTTTGTTGATTCCATTTTTAACTTTTCCAGTTTTGCCGTTTTGTTTTGCTTTTTGACGAGCTTCACCAATCGTTGAGCCTATCGCTTTGCCAGCAGCGTTAGCGGCGGCAGGAATAAAGAATGTTGTGGCTTGTTTTGCCCTCTTAAATGTTTTTGTTACAGTGCGTCCAAAACCTGTTTGTCCAAACTTGCTGTTTTCAATGCCCCTTGCAACACCTTTGCCCAGCCTATGCAAGTTAACAGCTTTTGCACCAAAACCAATGGTTGTGTTAAGCCCGCTCATTACAGGCTTGGTTGCTTCGCTCTTAATCCCAGCGCCAATTTCATCAAGATTTTTTGCACCTATAAGGCCTGTAAGAATTGAAATAAATCGCTTAATCAACGTGAGCCCCGCAATCAAGAACAGAGTTTGCATAATTCCATCAAGCAAAATGTTATTGAAGAAGGATATTGACTGGAATAACGGCAAAATCAAGAACAGAATGTTCATGGCAACAATTGTGGCATATGCCGAAACAATATAAGAAATAAACTCTTTCTTCCAAGCCTTTACTGCGTTTCCTTCATCAAATGGAGTAATTCCCACAATAGGAGGATAGATAATAAACAGTGCTCCCGAAATAATTATTCTCAAAAGTAAACCAAATATAAGGTTTGTAAACAATGTTATTGCAATTGTGATGGCCGCAATTGCCAAAATAAAGTTGAATGCCCAAAGATTGTAATAATACCAAACAAGTCCAACATTAAATTTAGAGAAGCTTCTCACATTTACAAGCCCAACAGCAAAAGTTGCACTAGGCCCAAAAGTTAAGCTGCTGCCGATTGCAATGCCCGCTTCGCTTCCACTAATTTGAACAGTATGTCGCTGCGCTAAAGTAAGGTTATTAGCAAACGCATAATCAATCTGACTTGCCACTTTTTCAGCTGCATCAGCAGTGCTTGTTGTATAGAAAACACCCACATTATCCCAAGTGCCCGCACTGGTGTTGCCAATATACTCGCCGGTTTCTTCATCTAAGGTTAAATCAACCTCATGCACAGTGTAAGTGCCCGTTCTCACTCTATTCCCCATATTTGCACATACAGAGAACATTAGTCCTGAAAAACTTTGAGTGTTAGACCACTCTTTAGCCCCAAAGAAGTCATAAGATGAATATCTTCTTGTTTTCTTATCTGCACCTAATGAATAGGCAAAATGATCTATGGCTTCTTGTTCATAATAGGTTGCCAAAGTGCTTTCCGTACCTTGATTTGTTATCGAGTCAATCGCTGTAAAGAAAGCTGAGCCAAGATACAGTCCAAACATTGTACACAATGGAATAAGAGCCATTGTTGCAAGTGCTTTAACAGTGCTTTTTAGTATGTAGGCAGGAGAAGCTTTTTTATCGTCATAATTGTAATGCGCTTTGATTATCGTAAGAATTGTCATAACAACAAGCACAATAATGCCAAAAACCACCATCGACCAGAACACTGTGTTAAGTGCCGAATAGGCTTTATTAATTCCTAAAATTCCCTCAATTAAATCAATAACCACATCACCCGATTTTTCAGTGCCATTTACATAGTAAACATCAAGTCCTGCAAGCTTTCTAAGCACAAACTGGAACATGTCCAGAACGCTTGCAATAGAAGCATACAAGAAATACATAGATTGAGGAATAATGGCAAAAAAGCCAGTAATAATGTCGCCAATCTTAGAAGCTACGCTGCCCAGCATCGTATTTAATCCTACCATATATTCCTCCTTTTAAAAATTTTTTACTTTATTTCTTTTTGTAGCCCTTTAATACTTTTCCCAAATTGTTTATAGCTCCAAGCAAATCTTCAGATTCTTTAACACCAGTGTTGTCAACAACTTTAGCTTGAATTTCTTCCTTATCGTCATCCTCTTTTTCTTTAAATGTGCGAAGTGACTTAGCGTTGGCAACCTTTCCAACTCCTAAAGACTGAGCGAAATCTCTAATAACAAGTTTTCCTTTATCAATAGCTCCGTTCTCGCCTTTAAGTTTGTCAATAAGGTTATCGAATCCAACAGCGCCGCCAATAACCTTAAGGTTATCTCCAGCAAACTTCAGCACGCCTTTAAAGCTGTCTGAGCCCAAGAATTTTCCAACTTTCGCCCCTCTGGCCGCATTTCTTGCTGAACGTGCTGCACGATTTTGTGCGCGCTCAGTAAGAACAAATCCTTCAACACCATTTTCTTGAATATCTTTAATTTGCTGAGCAATTTTATCTTGATCCGCTTGCTGAGCAGCATGGCGATCACTTCTGGTCTCCTTGATTTGATCAACTTTCTCTGCATGTGAGTTTTGTTCTCTAAACGCTTCTAAGTATTTTTGTTTAATCTTTTCTTTATCTTCGTCACTAGCATCCTTCGATTTCTCCATCTCATCCTGATACTCACCCATAAGTCGATTTGCAAGGTCACTGTCCTTTTCATTATCGCCAGTGAATGAATCAGCTTTGCTTGGATCGTTCAGCCATTTTCCAAATTTCTTTGTTTCTGCTCTAGAAGCTTTTGATTCATCAGCCATTTCTTTATTTTCAGCTTCTTCAACAGCCTCATTGGCCTCGTCAGCTTCAAATCCCTTCTGTTCGGCTTCATTTTGCAGTTTTTCTATTTCTTGCTCTTTAAGCTTCTCCATAGTTCCGGCGCCAACTTCTACAGGGCTATTATCGCCAGCACTAGTTTTGTTTGCTTTTGCTTCCATTGCCTTCTTGGCTGTAACTTCACGAATCTTATCGGCAACCTTGCCAACGCCTTTAGCAATTGCAGCAGTTGCAGGAAAAAGTTTTGCAATCTTTGCGCCCACCTGGACAAGCGCCATGGCTTTATCTGCGGCAACAATGGCCGCCTTCCCAGCCTCCGCCTTCGTGCTCTTTCCTACGTCATGAGCATCTGCAGCACCAATGAAATTAGAAAGCATTTTTATAAGCTGTTTAACAGCAAGCAGCATAACAAGTGTTACCAAAGCATTCATCACATAGTTTGCAATTGGACTTGTAAAAAAGGTTATTTTTTGTATGTATGGGAACAGCAGAAATAGCAAATTCATTCCCACGACTGCGCCATATGCCATAAGCACATCGCTAACAAAAGTTTTGCGCCAGCTTTTGAAGGCATTCCCGTCATCAAGTGGCCACATTCCCACAATAGGTCCAAGACATAAGAGCAGCGCCGTGCATTCCAACAATCTTACAATAAGTCCGAAAACAATATTGCTCATAAAGGTCAGCGCAATCAGTACGCCTGCAAAACCAATAATGAAATTAAAGCTCCATAAATTATAGTAATACCAAACAAGGCCAACGTTATATTTAGAGAAATTGCCAACATCCCATGTGCCAATATACCACACCGAGCTTTGCAAATATCTGTAAGATGAAATTAAAGGCAAAGATTGAGGCTTTAATACTGACGCATGTTGATGATTTTTAATGTGAAGGTTGTTTGCAAATGCATAGTCAATCATATACGCGACATCTTCAACTTGGTCCTCGCCCGTGAGACTAGAATTAAATATACCAAAGTCAGACCAGCCTTCACCGGCAC
>CAZQPZ010000007.1:4346-11522 GCA_964595395.1 uncultured Lachnospiraceae bacterium
CGGTTTGAGTCATGTGAAGCAGCCTTAAAAAGAAGCCCTGAAAATGTTTCATAGCCAGTTGGAGCACCAAGCCCAAAAATATCATAACACGAATAAGTTTTTTGCCCCCATTCATCGGAAAATTCAACAAAATCATTTTCATTTGCAGTCGAGTTTTTATAAACCTCCGAAAGTGTAGCCTGCGTTGACCCCGCAGTTATAGAATCAAGTGCCTTCAACAAAACGTTTGAAAGCATAACGCCTAAAATTGTAACGGCTGGCACAAGCGCAAAAGTTGCCATTGCTTTAACTGCTTTGCCTAAAATTTTGAAAGGGCTTGCCTTTTTAGAGTCATAGTTATAATGTGCTTTAATAATTGCAATGATTGTTCCAATAACAAGAATGATAGCGCCAAAAATAACCAGCGACCAGAAAACTGAATTTAACGCTGAATATCTTCCATTAAGGCCAAACACTCCCGACACAAATTCGGAAAGAAGATCTCCTTCTTTAGGAGCACCATTTATGTAATAACTATCAAGTCCGGCAAGTTTTCTGATAATAAACTGAAGAGCGTCAAGAAGGCTGGCAATGCAGGTGTAAAAGAAATAGATATACTGTGGAATAAGAGCAAATATTCCAGTGAAAAAATCTATAATCGACTGCCAAATGCCACAAACCATTGACGAAGAAAAGCTCACCCACAACTCCCTAAAAAATTTTTTATTATACAAATACTGCAAAAATTTATTACAAGAAGCGACATGCTTGCTTGCAAGAGCATTCGCGCTGCAGCCTAAAAACACAAGGAAGCGCGAGCAACTGCGAGCATGTATATGTACATTAAAATTTTGCAACAGCAAAATTTTGCTTCCACAATGTTATCTTTCACATTATAACAAAATAAAATGCAAAAAACAACAAATTTTTCGGGCTTAAGAAGGCAGATTTAAACTATTCAAACAGCAGAAAGGTTAAATCCAGAGAAAAAATACAAAAATTAAAAAAATTGTTAAAAGTTGTTGACAATAAAATGAATTTATGATATATTTACAAAGCACTTGGGGGATTAGCTCAGCTGGCTAGAGCGCCTGCCTTGCAAGCAGGAGGTCATCGGTTCGATTCCGATATTCTCCACCAGCATCATGCAACATAAGTTGCATGATTTTTTTTGCTTTGCAAAAAAATTTCCCTTTGGGAAACTGGTGGAGAATACAAGCTTAGCGCTCCCAATAATCCTAATCGTAACAACAAAAAAAACAGGCAATTGCCTGTTTTTTTATTTTATCTAGGTGGTAAGATGGTATCCAACCACGCATTTCTTGCTATGCTTCTAGCTGCCTTGTTAGCCATAATCGATTGAACTGTAGGTTTGGATTGAAGCTTAGGTTGATCGTCTGCAGGTGTTCCCTTTGTTGGATTTGTAAAAGTAACCTGAGAGATTAGTCCGGCTGAAATAAATGTTACAACCGCACTATTGTCTTTAGCTGCCGCAATGTCATCTGAAATCTCAGTTTCAATTCCATTAAGCATAGGATTAAATTTCTTTAATATTGAAGCATAGAAATTAGATCTTTGCTGGCTGTCATTTCCTTTGCCTAAATTTGTTGCAGTAAACAAACTATCAATAACAATAGTTTCTGTTGAGCCATTAGAATGAGTGTAAGTTGCATAAACAATAGATTTTGCATTGCCATCTTTAACAATTTCATCCCACTTAATATCGGTAATGCCTTTAGCCCAAGTTTTATCTTTTCCAAGTTTAGATGCAATTAAGTTTTTAATGTTGCTAGAGCAATTTGTCTGCAAAGTGTCTGGAAGTTCTGTAAAACCTTTTGTTGAACCAAGAACAGAGCCAAGGCTAACCTTTCCAAGGTTGTTTGCCAACTCATCAACTGACTTAGCTTGCATAACTTTGCTGTCCGAGCCCAAATTAACAATGTAAGTTGTTGTGTTTTCGCCTGGTAAATGCCCTTTTACTAACAATAATCCAACACTAGCTGCATCTTTATCAGTAGCCTTTGTTACGGCAGTAATGCCTTCAATACCATCAATTGTAATTCCAACATCACTAAATGATTCATTAATTGAAGCCTTGATATTATCACTTGCATGAGCCCAATCAAACACAGCTGGGGCTTCTTTAGTTTTATGTGTCCAAGAATAAGGTCTAGCAACCCAATTATATCCTGCGCCATGGCTCATATTTTCCTTATATTCAGACTCTCTTGCTGAAAGACTAGATTCATCTTTATGCATTAGTCTATCATAGTGGCCCATGAACCCTCCCCAGACCACAAGGGTAATCGCACCTAAAACACCTACACTAGCAAGTGTACATACTGTAACCTGTTTTGCTATAAAGTTTGCATTAGAGAGTTGTCTTTGTCTTTTGAATTTTGCAATCTCTTTGTCAGACACTAGCTCCAATTCTAAAGGCTTTTTCTTTCTTAATGCTGCTTCTTGTTTTTCAAGTGCAGCCTTAAGCGTTTCATACTGTTCATCAGTTAATTGAACCAAAACCTCTTGTCCTCTTTTACCACGTTTTATAGCGCCAAAAGATTCTTTGTTTTGTTTCTCTAAAAGCTCCTTAACACTTTCCCATTCTTCAGTGTCAATGTTAATTACAGGAAGCTCTTTGCCTACCTTTTCATTATCAATTTTTGCTCTATATTCAGGAATTGATCCCTCAGCAGTTTCATCAGTGTTAACAACACAAATGTTAAATTTCAGATCACTACCAGTCTCTAATCCAGCAAGTTTAATCAAAGCACCTCTGTTTATAGCATAAGTTTTGACTTCTTTTGAGGCGTCCGCCGAAGTATCCCCTGCTGTTCTTTCTTTGCCTTCTACTCCTTCCTCTGCTGTATCAATAATTTCAGACTCTTTCCATTGTCCAATTGCTATGAGCACTTTTCTTCTTACTAATTGTACTGTAACCTCTTGTACTTTTTGTTTAAATTCATCAGGATTAGCAGTTGCTTGTTCCTCACCAACAAGTTCTAAAGCTTTTTCTTCAGCTGATTTCGAGAAATCTTTTTCTAATTCATAAGGGAAATGTCCAGTTTCTTTAATATAGTCAAGAACTTGATCTTCTTTAATATTGAAGCGATCACAATCTCCTTTAACAATACCTGCCAGTTCACCTACAGAAAGCAAGCTTTCCTTTTTATCTATTATAATTTTTTCAGCTTCTACAAGCTTGCCTTCAATTGTAACATTAAAAGACAGCAATATACCTGTTTTTCTAAGTTTGTCTTTAAATGAATTAAGCATACTGCGTTTTTCGTTTACAAATCCATAAGTCTTCTCTTTGATTTCAGTTGCTTTTCCTTCGGTCATTTTTTTAGTAAATTTCTTGTTTTGTATAGCCTTATCTGCTTTAGCATATTTCGACAAAATACACATTGCCTTAGAAACAAATTCAGGATCCATATGCGCAATTTCGATAACATCCTCGTAACTCAAAGTAAACCTTGTTGGCAACATCTGAAGCAACTCTTTGCATCGTTCTAAAGAAAGTCCTGACTTCTCTCCTCTAACAATATAATTGCCCTTATCGTTCTTTTTGAGTCCAGATTCTTCAATTAATTTCTTTAATTGTTCTTCGGTTAATTCTTCTGCCATGAGTAATCCTCCCTTATTCGCTTATATTATAACGCGTTTGTAAACATTTGTCAATAGTGTTTTTTAACAAGTTTCGTCTAAATATGTTGCTTGCATATCGGCTAAGTGGAATAAAAGTGCCGTTGGGAAGCCATAGAACACCGAACTTAGTCCCCAGTAGCCACCTTTTACCCTTGCATCAGAGCCGCCCATATGCCAATTTATCGCCATTGCTTCTTCACGAGTAAGCTTCATAAATGAGCTTAAAATGTAAACACTTTTCTCGCCATGACCATATGGCAAATTCTCCTCAAATTTATAGTATGGCACTTTTTGCCAAACGCCATTCTCATCTTTGACATTTTTAGAGCTAACTTCATAGCAGTCAACCTTGCAAACATCATGCAAAAGAGCAATGATTGCGGCACTTTCGCGAGATATCTTTTTATCCCACTCTTGTCCATATTCATTCTCAAGCAGTCGCACAAATCTTTTATAGGCAAAAACTGAGTGCATGCACAGCCCACCCTCAACGCTGCTATGCCTATTTGTGGATGCAGGCGCTGAGAAGAAATCGCTTCTCTCAAGCCATTCAAGCAGTTTTTCACTGCCATCTCTTTCTATGTTATCATAAAATATTTCTAAAAATTCTTCTTTGTAATCCATAAATTTATATCCTTAATATTTATTTTATCATATTTTTCAGCATTTGAAAACAATTTTTGCGAAATTGTCATATTTAATGCATATGAAAGAAATGTCATCCACCGAAATGCTATATCTATCCACCGCAATTGCAGTAGAGCTTTGTCGAAATAAAACTCCGAAGGAAATTTCGGAGCTTAAATTACTGTTGTGGCATGTTTATTGCTCAATTGGCACTTTTTGCTCCTACCCTTGCAAAGATTAAATAAGTTTGCTGTCTTTAATAAGCTTTGTCAGCTCTACAAACTCATCCACGCTTAACATTTCTGCCCTTTTGGACAAGTCCATTTCAACGCTTTGAAGGGCTGATTTTGGCACGTTTAATAACTCCGATAAATTATTCAGAAGTGTCTTTCTTCGGCTTTTAAACGCCCCTTTAACAAGCTTAAAGAAGGCATTTTCATCAACATTAAACTTGTTTTTGTTTACATCAAGCTTCACAATGCAAGAGTCAACATCTGGCTGTGGCTTAAACATATTTCTTGGCACTTTTCTCATGATTTTAGCTTCGCCATAAAAGGCGCAACTAACAGAAAGCAGTCCATACTGCTCATCGCCAACTTTTGCCACCATGCGCTCGCCCACCTCTTTTTGCACCATGATTGTAAGCGACTTTAACTTATCGCTTGCAAGAAATTTAAAAATAAGTGGGGATGTAATGTAGTAAGGAAGATTGGCAACAAGTTTGTAATTGCCATCAAAATCTTTTTCTATTTCAGATAAATCTTTTTTTAAAGCATCTTCAAAATGAAGTGTTAGATTATTGAAGTTTAGGCTTTCAAGATGAGGCTGCAACTCATTATCAATTTCATATGACACAACCTTTTTTGCACGCTCGCAAAGCGGAGTTGTCAGTGCTCCCATACCAGCGCCAATTTCAAGCACCTCGTCATCTTTGCAAATTTCCGCATCATTGCAAATTGAAGAAAGCAAGTTTTTATCGGTTAAAAAGTTTTGACCAAACTTTTTTTTGAAATTAAATTCACTCATATCCTAAACACCCTTTTTGCGTTTTCTGTGGTTATTTTTGCAACTTTTTCCACATTTTCGCCCTTAATTTCTGCAATTTTCTGTGCAATGATAGGAATATTCTTAGGCTCGTTCACACTTCCCCTAAGTGGAACGGGCGCAAGATATGGAGTGTCCGTTTCAAGTAATATGCGTTCAAGCGGCAAAAATTTTATAACCTCTGGCAGACGCGCAGCATTTTTAAAAGTGCAAACACCGCCGATTGTAAAATCAAGGCCAAGCTTCATAAAACGTTTTGCGTCCTCAATGCTGCCGCTGTAGCAGTGTATAACTCCGCCGTTTGAAAGAAGAGAAGCATTTCTCTCTAATATTTCAACAGCATCTCCCATCGCGTCACGAATATGAACAACAATTGGAAGTTTCAACTTATTAGCAAGCACAATCTGCCTTTCAAAAGTATATTTTTGAAGTTCTCTGTCCTCGCCGCCCATATGATAGTCAAGCCCGATTTCACCAATTGCAACAACCTTAGGCTTTTTTGCCATTTCAAGCAAGAAGTTTTCCTCCTCCTTACCAAACTTTTGAATGTCCTCTGGGTGAAAACCTACGCAAGCATAAACCTCGTCGTACTCCTGCGCGATTTGAATGCTTTCCAAAATGCTTTGAGGGTTTGTTGCGGGACAAACAATAAAGTTTACAAGCGCCTCTTTAGCCCTTGCTAAAACTCCATCAACATCCATTCCATAAAGGTGTGCGTGCGAATCTATAAACATGCCAAAATCCTAGCACAACCGCAGCAAATTGTCAAGAAATATGTGGACAAGACATATATTTACACTATGAATAAAATTTGGCTTTTCATGATGCTGATTTCGCTGGGCACGCTGATTTACGTCAATCCGTCAGTTGTGTTAAGTGAAATGATTGGCGCATCAGCTTCAGCGCTTGAACTTTGCATAGAACTATGCGCCGTTTATGCCGTCTGGCTCGGAATGCTGGAAATTGTGGAAGCCTCAGGACTGGGAGAAAAACTTGCCAAATTGCTCCGCCCCATAATTAAAAAACTTTTTCGCGTTGACAATGAAGAAACTCAAAAAATGATTGCACTTAATATGTCAGCTAATATGCTGGGCCTCGGCAACGCCGCAACGCCTATGGGCATTAAAGCAATGCAAGCGCTCGATGACGGAAGTGGACGAGCCACCTTTTCAATGATTATGCTTATTGTTGTGAATGCAACATCCATTCAGCTTTTGCCAAGCACTGTGATTGGGCTAAGGTCAAGTGCAGGCAGTTTAAACCCCGCAGATATTATCCTGCCCACAATTCTATCAACCATTGTAACAACTGCTTGTGGCATAATATTTGTGCTTTTATGCGATAAAATAGCCAAAAAACTTAAAAAAAGAGGGAAAAAAGCATGAGTATTTACATTCTTCCCCTTCTTTTCCTGTTAATTTTCATATATGGTTTTTTCAAAAAGATCAACACCTATGACACTTTTGTTAAAGGCGCAAAAGGCGCTATTGACCTTGTTATAAGCATTTTCCCTTTTATCGCTTGCATCATGGTTGCCGTGGCACTTTTAAGAGTTAGCGGCGTGACAGAATTTTTAGCTAAGGCGCTAACTCCCGTGTTTAAGCTTGTTGGCATTCCGCCAGAGCTTTGCGAGCTTGTTCTGCTACGCCCTTTCACAGGCTCGGGCTCCTACGCACTTTTAAATGATGTGTTTGTAACATACGGACCAGACAGTTATATTTCCCGCTGCGCATCTGTTATCCTTGGTTGCAGTGAAACGATATTCTATGTTGCGACGGTTTATTTCTCACAAACAAAGGTTAAAAAACTCTTGTATGCCATTCCGTGCGCCCTTGTTGCCTCAATCTTTGGAGCGATAGCGGGGTGCCTCCTATGTAG
>CAZQPZ010000008.1:0-11441 GCA_964595395.1 uncultured Lachnospiraceae bacterium
GCTGGATGAAAAAACTTCGCCTGTTTTTGAGATAACATTCTTTAATCAACTTAAGTGTAAAAGAATTTTAAACCAATTTAGAAACAACTTCGAACAATACAACGAACTTCTTACTTTTTACAATATGAGAACATTTGGATTATCCGACGCTGCCACAAAAGCTTATGTAAAAGAAGATAACAAAGACAGATTTGTGTTTGACATCAATAAGTATATTAACAATCTTACTAACAATGGAAAGTTAATAACCCCACAACAAATTGATAACAACAAAAACATGATTTCCGGCGTAACGAATTCGATTAAAAAAATCCCTGCTGTTTTAGAGCTCCAATATGGACTTGCAAGATAAAATTAAAAAACAAGGTTTTCAACCTTGTTTTTTTATATTATGACTTGCCCAACATCATGTCAGGATTAGACCTGTTATGATTATTTTTTGTTGCTCTTAATAAATCATTCGGCTTCAGCCCTGTTCCCAATCCTTCATTTTCATTTGTTACTTTTTGTATAGTTTCTGCTTTCCTTGACACATTTTTTGATGCCAAATCAAACAATATATTCTTAGAAACTTTAAGCGTTGGCTCTCTTTTTGGTGTATCTACAGCTGGTTTTGTAGGCTCGCTTACAGGCTTTTCCTGAGCAGGTTCTGTCGCTACTTTCGCTTGATCTGATTTGGCTTTGTCTATAGCATCTTTAACCTCACCTTTCGGTCCACCGAGAAGAATATCTTTTTCGTCTTTCTTCTTATCGTCTTTCTTTTTGTCTTTGCTTGCTTTAGCTTGATAAGGAGCTTTTGCCTTTGCAGGTTTAGATTTTGAAGCAGCCCCGCCCTTGCTTTTTGCTTTGTCTGCCTTCTTTTCAGCTTTTGGCGCCTGCATTGCTTCAAGCTGTTTAGAAATTTTGTCATATTCAAGAACAGGCTTTGTAAAAATTAATGTTTGCTTTTTAAAGGTTGGCAGCTCTTTTTGCAGCTCATTAAATCCGCCTTCCTTGATAATCATTTTGTCAAGCTCACGGCGCAAAGTTGTATACATTCTGCCTTTTGATGGTTTCTCTTTTGCCTGCTCATGTTTTTCAATAAGCTTTTTTAAAATACGCTTGCTTTTCTCTCCGCCTTTCTTAAGCTCTTCCATCATTTCAAGAATATAGTATTCGGACTGAAGCTCAACAACAAACTCACGCTCACTACATTTGCGCTTGTTTTCTTCAACAACCTCTTTTATCTTTTCAGTATATTCATCACTATAATCATCAACGTCATCGCAAATGTTGAAAGCTTTTTTAATCTTTTGAATGAAGGTGTCATCATACTGCCCTATGTATTGAGCAACGAAGCTTACAATTTCACTTTCTTCCTCCATATGCTCAATAAGATACAAGTTTGCAACGCACTGACCTGCAGACTGCCAAAGTTTAACTTTAAAGTTTAATGCAATAAATTCTAAATCGCTTATCGCAACAATAGTTTCATCCGTTTTTCCAGTAAGCTGTTTTTTAATTTGCACAAGTGTTTTTCTAAGCTCTTCAGGCAAAACATATTTCCCGTCATCATTAAACTGACCAAGAAGATTAAATTCATAAATTAAATCTTGCTGATGAAGACGATAATAGTCAATAAGGTCCTTATCAACAAGAACCTCCTCGCTTGTGTATACCTTCCACTTTTCTTCAGTTTTCGCTGGCTTTTTGTTCATATCTAAATTATACAACATCTTGATAAATTTTGCAATAGATGTTAAGAAGTTTCTTCAATGCCGAATTCTAAAAATATATAAATAAAAAGAGGCGATGCCTCTTATTTTTTTATATATGTTAAGCAATAAGGCTTAGCACGATAATCATTTACAGTAATCCCGTTTGCAACGCACTGCCCATCATGATTTAATAAGCAGCTAGCACAGCAATCGATTTGAATTGCCTTTGAGTCGCGCTGAGGGCTATACTTAGGCGTTCTTTCAAATAGATGTTTAGAGGTGTCTGGCTCCTCCTTCGTTTCATCCTCCACATATTGACCACAAATTGCATTTTTGGAAACGGTTATCCCCTTCGCCTTACAAGTAAAATGATCATTAAAAGCACATTTAAGTTTTCTGCATCTTATATCCATATTCTTCTCCCTGTAAAAGTGTTGCCATTTTATTTGACTTTTAGCCACATTTCAAGTAAAATTTTTTCATGAGGTGAAATATGAAAGTTGTACTACTTGCAGATGTTAGAGGCTGCGGAAAAAAGGGCGAAATTAAAGTTGTTGCAGACGGTTATGCCCAAAACTATCTTTTAAAAAATAAACTTGCGGTTGTTGCAGATAACAGCGCACTTTCCGCTCAATCACAAAAAAATTCTGCTGACGCTTTCCACAAAGCAGAAGCGCTTAAAGCAGCGGAAGAGTTAAAGGCAAAGCTTGCCAGTGTTAAACTTAACATGCAAATTAAATGTGGCGAAAATGGAAAAAGCTTTGGAGCAATCACAAGCAAGGAGATTTCAGACAAGCTCACAAGCTTAGGCTACGAAATTGACAAAAAGAAAATTAACTGCCCTTCTCTTAAATCGGCTGGCGTATATAGCGTTGAAATCAAACTGCACCCAAAAGTGTCTGCTAAAATCCAAGTTTCTATTGAGGCCGTTTAATTTATTTGGTTTTTAATGCAAATTTTGATACAATATATATAAGTAATATTAAATGCGCAAAGGAGTAATATGAAAAAGGTTTTAATCGTAACAGATTCTAATTCTGGAATCACACAAAAAGAAGGAAAAGAAATGGGAATATTTGTTATTCCTATGCCATTTACAATTAATGACGAAGAATATCTTGAAGATATAACCATAACTCAAGACGAGTTCTATAAACATCTTGCCCAGAACGCAGACGTTAAAACATCTCAGCCTTCACAAATGTATCTGGAAGAGACATGGGATGAGCTTTTAAAAACAAATGACGAGCTTGTTTACATTCCAATGTCAAGTGGCCTCAGTGGCACTTGCGAAAACGCAAAAGTTTATGCTGAAAAATATGACGGCAAAGTTCAAGTTGTGGACAACCTTAGAATTTCAATCTCTCAAAAAATGAGCGTTTGGGAAGCTGTTAAAATGGTTAAGCTTGGCATGAGCGCAAAACAAATAAAAGAATATTTGGAACAAACAAAAGACAAGGCTTCTATTTACATTATTATGGGCGTTCTCAAATATCTCAGACGTGGTGGCAGAATTAGCCCAGCAGCTGCGGCACTTGGAGATATGCTTAAACTTAAACCTATCCTCTACTCTCGCGGTGGAGCATTTGAAAAGTTTGCAATGACAATGTCTTTCGCACAAGCTAAAAAGAAGATCCTTCAAAAGTTTAGACAAGAGCTTGAAACTGAGTTTAGACAAGAATATAATGAAGGCAAAATGTACTTTGGAATTGCCCACACTCAAATTGAAGAAGAGGCATTAAAATTCAAAGCTGAAATCGAAGCTGAATTCCCTGGCATGAAAGTTGTAATGGTTGACCCACTTTCACTCAGCGTTTCCTGTCACATAGGCCCAGGCTCCCTCGGCGTTGGAATCTTCGTGAACAACTTTAATGATTAAAGAGAATTAAAATAAAAACGAGCAAATTTTGCCCGTTTTTTTGATTAAAATAATTAATTCTCGCCGTTTTCAAGTTTTTCTGTGCGGTCTTTTAAGATGAGGGCGTCAATGAAAAGGTCTAGACTACCGTTAAGCACGCCTTCAAGGTCGTAAGATGAAACGTTAACTCTGTGGTCAGTCACTCTGCCTTGAGGATAGTTGTAAGTGCGCACGCGCTCGCTTCTGTCGCCAGTTCCAACCTGTGCGCGACGAGAGTCCTTAAACTCTTTATCTTTCTCGCCTTGATAAAGCTCATAAAGCTTACTTTGGAGAATTCTCATTGCTTTTTCACGGTTCTTGATTTGGCTTCGCTCGTCTTGGCATGTCACAACAATTCCAGTTGGAAGGTGGGTAAGTCTTATCGCACTGTCAGTTTTATTAATGTGCTGTCCACCAGCACCGCTTGCGCGATATGTATCCACTCTTAAATCGCTGTCCAAAATTTCAAAGTCAACTTCCTCAACTTCAGGGAGCACTGCAACAGTTGCAGTTGAAGTGTGAATGCGCCCTTGAGATTCAGTTTCTGGCACTCTTTGCACTCTGTGCACGCCAGCCTCATATTTCAAACGGCTGTATGCGCCCTTACCTTTAATGAAGAATGTTGCTTCCTTAATTCCGCCAAGCTCAGTTTCGTTAACGTCTGAAATTTCAATCTTCCAGCGATGAGCTTCAGCATAGTAGGTGTACATTCTCATAAGCTCTGTTGCAAACAGCGCAGACTCCTCTCCGCCCGCAGCCGCTCTGATTTCCATAATAATATTGGCATCATCATTTTCGTCTTTTGGAAGAAGCAAAAATTTGATTTCTTCGCAAAGCTGGTCAATCTCTTTTTCAAGTCTAACGCACTCTTCTTCAAACATAGCTTTAAGTTCATGGTCGGACTCGCTGTCTCTATCATGCTCACAACTTGTTCTATCTGAAATTGCTTTTTCAAGCTTTAATGAAGCGTCAACAATATCCTGAAGCGCGGCGTGCTCTTTTGCAAGCGCTCTCCAAGTTTTATTGTCTGCAATAACAGAAGGAGAAGCAATCTGCTCTGAAAGCTCCTCACTTCTCTGCCTAATTTTTAAAGTTTTTTGTAAAATGTCATTTGCGTTTGTCATATTTTGCCTTTACAATCCTTACAATTTTTGAATAATCTTTTTTGCCCACCACATCAGTAAATCCATTTTCAAGCAGAAGTTTTTCAACATCCTTAAACTGCCCCTGGCCGATTTCCAAAAACAGCTCTCCGCCCTTCTTGAGATAATTTGGCGCGCTCACCGCAATCTCTCGATAGAAATCAAGCCCATCCTCTCCGCCATCAAGCGCAAGACGAGGGTCATAATTTTTAACTTCGCTGTCAAGCCCTTCTATGTCAAGTGAGCGAATATATGGTGGATTCGAGACGATTATATCAAATTTTCTGCGATTTTTCAATCTATTGAACATATCTGATTCAATAAATTCAATTTTTACGCCATTTTTTTCGGCATTTGACTTAGCTGTGGCAAGTGCACCCTTTGAAATATCAATGGCTGCCACTTTAGCTTTTGAGAATTTTGCAACGCTCACAGCAATTGCTCCGCTGCCTGTGCAAAGGTCAAGCACCTCCGCTCCCTTTTTGTTCTCTGCGGCTTTTATCACTTCTTCCACAAGAAGCTCTGTTTCCATTCGTGGAGCAAGCACCTTTTTGTTGACATCGAATCTCAGCCCATAAAATTCAACAAAACCAAATATCGCAGAAAGTGGCTTTCCGCTTGCGCGCGCCACAGTTGCTTTCATAATCTCGCGATACTCTTTAGGCTGAAAGCTTTTAACAAGTTTAGCCTCAGCGCGAGATTTATTAAGCACAGTTGCAATAATCCATTCAACATCACTCTTTTCGTACTTGCCAGCTTTTTCAAGTTCAGTCTGCATTTCTGCAAGCAAACTTGAAAGAGGAATTTCTTTATCCTTCACTTCTTTTTCTCCAGTAAAAATTTTAGCTTCCGTAAGCGCGACTCTTGCAATTTCGTCATGGGTTATACTTGGCTTCATGCTCACAAAAAAATCTGTCACTAAACTAATTGCCCTAGCCCACGGCGCTTTGTCACAGAAATAACAAATTTCATAGCTAACAGCTGTGCAAGCCAAAAATATTGCAAAGTTAATTAAAAAGTTAAAATACCATGCCACGCTTATTCCCACCCATGTTATCACAAAAATGGATAAAAGAAAAGTAAAAACGGTAACGTTTAGGATGTTTAGCGGGCTGTGATGATCCAGCTTCCCGCTTTTAACACTGCTTCCCTGTCTAAGCCTCACTTGATTGCACGCTCCGTTGAATTTATACAAATCTTGCATAGCGGGAATAAAACGCAAGATTAGAAGGATGAGATTAACAATCACAACCTTGCTTAGCGCGATAAGAAAATTACGCAAGACAAAATTCATGCTCATGCCTATAAGAAGAAAGGATAACTTAGATGGCACATAACCGAGCAGTATCAATGAAATAATTAGGCTGACAACAAGCAGAATTGAAATTACAACACTTTCTCTTTTAACATTAAGTTTTCCTGATATTTTTTCACTTACCCCTTTAGCGCTCGGCTGTGAAATTTTGCCGGAGTCCCAAAATGCAGCAATTAGGGCACAAATTCCAAGAAAAAAATAGCTTATTCCCCTAATTATAGGGAAATTAAGCAGCACAATCTTATTTTTCGTTCTGCCCGACCTTATCCTTTTTGCACCACGCTCGTCAATTGCAGCCAGTGCATAGCGGTCAGCGGTCTGGCACCTCACCCCAATCGAACAGGGAAAGAAAAAAAACTTCATGCCTTGATTTTTAACCAAAACATGAAATTTTAATCTATTAAAGTGAAATATCATCCTTCGCAGCATTTTTAAAGCGCAAGCCGAGTGAAGAAAGCTCTTTTTTCTGATAGTTTGGAAGCCCGCCAGCATTGTTTAATGTTTGCTTTTTGCTGAGCCACACACCTATTCTAACGCCTTTATATTCGCAAGAATATGGAATGTCATTTATATCAATGCCCTCTTCTAAGCATTTTTCTTTAACAAGCTCAAGGGTTTCATAGAACAAGGCAGTTGCTGTATCCCATTTGATACCCCTGTTTTCAAACTCAGTCACTTGATAATCTAGAAGCTTGCCGTCTTTGTAATCACTCTTTTTGGCAGCAACCCAAGTTCCCGCTGGGAAGTCATCAATTTTATAAGTATAAATAATATCATTGATCGTGATTTGTTTAAGTTCACATTCTTTGTCGATCATTTTAAGGCGCTTATAGAAATCATATTTAATAAGATCCCAAGCTATTCCACGCTTTTCAAGCTCTTTAACCTGCCAAGGCTCCAGTTTATCTTGTCTGCAACTTATTCTTTTATTTCTCAGCCAAAGCCCAACTTTGAAACCATTTTCATCTTCCTCATAACGAGAAATCTCATTTATAGTTTTTTTGCCTTTGCTGTCTTTGCTGATTTTAGCAGTATAAGCATCAAGTTTTTTAAGATCCTCTCTAAATTCTCTTGCTCTCTTTGTTTCCCAAATAATGCCACGCTTTTCAAATTCTTTTAAAACTTCTGGACTAGCCTTTCCTGCTAAGCGGCTGCTTTTAACATTTTGAATCCATTTTCCAAAGAAAACTCCATCTTTTTCAGCATCCCAAGGCACTTCGTTAATGGAGATTTTGTTTTCTTTAAGATAAGCATCAAGAATTTTAAGTTTCCCCAAAAGATTATCCATCTTAACATCGTAAACCATGCCAATAGAATCAAGCTTAGCTTTTCTTTCATCTGAAAGCGATCTATTGTTGTACGCTGTTCTTTGTGACATAATCCATACACCTAAGCGATGACCTTTATCATCCACATATCTTCGAGTGACAAGCAGATCTCCGTGCTCCTGACTATACTTCTTTGCAAGGTCAAACCAATCCTCCCAAGTCATCTGTGTTGAAAGGTCAACCTCTTCAACCAGCTCTCTAAGAGGTTTGTATTCATCAACAAACACAAAATCAGATTCGGCGTTCTGATCATCTGTAAAAGCAAGGTCATTAAAGTTTTGATAGAAAGTAAAACCTTGATTGCCAGCTTCGTAATTATCAACAAAGTCAAAAATGATTGGTTTTTTGCTGCGTTTTGCACTAAGTCCACGGCCAAGCTGCTGTCTGTAAAGGATTGGCGAGTTTGTGTGTCTAAGCATGATAACGCCGTCGATATCCTCAATATGCACGCCTTCGTTGAGCATATTTATCGAAAACATAAGTTTAATGCCACTTGATGTGTTTTTTCTAAACTCGGCCATAAACTTTTGATTTTCTTCTTTGGACTGTGAGTTAAAAATGCAAGAAAGCTTTGCGTTAAGGCCGGCTTCTCTCATCCAACCCTCGACCTCATCATACCTTTCAACCATGTCCTTTTCGCTTTCACAGAAAACGATAAACTTGCCGTTTTTTGGAGCATAAGTTTTTATAAGCTCAGCCGGCGATCTTAATTTAGGCAAGTTTTGTTTAACAGCTTCAATCTTGCGAGCAAACTTATCCTTATCCTCACACTCTGCCATTTTATCAACTTTATTTTCCAGCTTTTTCATCTCTTCCATGCAAGTAAAGAAAGACGCCACATATATTGGGCATGGCAAAATCTCATCTGCTATTGCCTCTTCAAGAGTCATCTCAGATGCAACGGCATCATCAAACAAAATTTCAGCCATATCTTTTTGATTATCAAGCACTCTAACTGGAGTTGCGGTTAAACCTAAAATTTCGGCTTCAGAGCTATTTTTTAATATCTCATCAACAGTTTCGCCCCAAACAGGAGCACCCGCTCTGTGAAATTCATCAAGCACAATCTTGTCAAAATGAGTGTTTTGCAAAACGTCCTTTTTGCCTTGGTTATAAATTGCAGTTTCAAGAAAAGGAAAATCATCTCTGTCTTTGCCTAAACTTTTCAAAGTTTCTTCAAACTGATTAATGATTTCATAAGTTGGCGCGAGAAACAAGAAGCTGGCACTAGGATTGTCAATCAGCCATTGCGCGGCAATAAACATCTTGCCTGTTCCTGTTGGATGAACAATTGCAGCCTTTCCTTTTTCAGCAATCATTTTTACGGCTTTTTTATAAGCCTCTTCGTTATGTTCATAAAGTTTAGTTTCCATATTTTTATTATATCACTAATAAAACATTAAGTCAATATTTAAATTGGCAACAAAAAAACGCCGATCGGCGTTTTTTTAACATATTAATTGAGACCATATTTTTTCTTAAACTTGTCAACTGTTCCGCTAGCGTCCACAATCTTCTTCTTTCCAGTGAAGAATGGGTGGCATTTGTTGCAAATGTCCACGCTAAGAGTGTTTCCCTTAACTGTTGAACGAGTTTTAAATGTGTTGCCGCAAGCGCAAACAACAGTCACTTCATGATAGTCTGGGTGAATACTTTCTTTCATGCTAGACCTCCTTAGTCCCCAACAAATGGAAGAAGTGCCACGTTTCTTGCACGCTTAATTGCAAGTGCAAGTTTTCTCTGGTGATGAGAGCAAACACCTGTTTGTCTTCTTGGCAGAATCTTACCCTTTTCGGTGATGAATTTTTTTAATTTTGCAACATCTTTGTAGTCAATTTCTTTTTCGCCAGCAACACAGAAAGCGCAAACTTTTTTCTTTGAAGGTTTACGGAATTTCTTAACTGGTCTTTCTTCAGCTTTAACTTCGCTCATTTTATTCTCCTTTTAGAATGGAAGCGAGTCGTCATCAATAGGCTCAAGTTCAGCAACTGGCTTTGAAGGTTTTTCACTTCTTGGAGCAGCTGGAGCATCGCCATCTTCTCTTCTCGATCCAATAAATTCAATATTATCAGCAACCACTTCGGTTACATATCTTCTTGTTCCGTCTTGTGCTTCATATGATGAAGTTTGAATTCTTCCATCAACAGCGCATTTAGAACCTTTCTTTAAATACTTGTGGCAATTTTCAGCCTGAGCACGCCAAACAACAACGTTAATGAAGTCAGCTTCTCTTTCGCCTTCAGCGTTTTGGAATCTTCTTTGAACAGCAATTGTAAATCTGCAAACAGAAACTCCGCCGTTTGTGGTTGAAAGCTCAGGATCTCTTGATAGGTTACCTATAAGTACAACTTTATTCATAATTAATTCTCCTTTGGTTTAAATTCTTACAAATTGGTGACGCATAATTCCTTCAGTGATGTTCATGAGTTTGCTCATAGCATCAACTTCAGCTGCTGGCATTTCCATTTTCATAAGAACATAGAAACCTTCGTGTTTGAAGTTAATTTGATAAGCGAGTTTTTTCATTCCCCACTTTTCAACTCCTTCAAGTTTGCCGCCTTTGCCTTCAACATAAGCACGGAACTTATTAATAAGCTCTTCTCTCTTCTCTTCGCTTACATCTGGAGCAATAATATACAGAAGTTCATATTTAGGCATTATAATTTCCTCCTTTTGGACAATTTTGGCTTAAATCTTACCGACTTAAGCAAGGATTTTTTATCGACTGTGTAAGTATAACACACTTTTCCCCCACTTGCAAGCATTTTTTTCCTAAGAGATTAAAAATTTTTCGCTGATTCTTATTCATAATTGAATCCAAACATATTTTTATTTGCTAGACTCTAGCTATGAGAAAGAATATATTTGCAAAAAGATTAAAAGAATTAAGGCAAAACGCCAACCTCACGCAAAAGGAATTAGCTGAAGCCATATCTGTTAGCCCTAAAACCGTCAGTGCTTGGGAAAATGGTCAGAGTAAAGTTGGAATTAGCTATGTTTTTATCGTTGCCCAATTCTTTAATGTGAAATTAGATGACTTTACTGAGTTAGAAGAATAAATAAAAAAGCCACTCAGAGTCTGTCATTCTGAGGCGGACAGCCGAAGAATCTACTACGCACGCTTGCGCAAACAAATAAAAATGCGAGGGCAGGTTTAGTAGATCCTTCGCTATGCTCAGGATGACACACACAAAGACAATCGAAATCCCACTAAAAAAGCCCGCAAACGCGAACCTGTCATTCTGAGGCGGACAGCCGAAGAATCTATTGGATGCCATCTAAACCCAGAGCAAATTCAATAGATCCTTCAGCTCACGCTTCAGGATGACACGATCAAAGTGAGTCTAAAGACAAAATAAAAGGATGAATTATTAAATCCATCCTAAATATCTGCATGCACTTTAGTGCCTCTACATTTTTCGTGCCTCCACAGTTATTTCCCGTGGCAGTTTTTATATTTAAGCCCTGATCCACAAGGGCATGGGTCGTTTCGTCCCACTTTTGGAGTGTCGTTTACAACTGTTTTTTGAACAAATGGCTTTTTAGCCTCCGCCTTCTTTTCTTCTGGAGTTGGCTCTTTGCGCGCAATTGGTGTGAAGGTTGGTCTGTTCATTGGTGGAGGTGTTGGGCGCTCAACTTGCACATGGCTGACAAGAAGAAGCTGGCATGTTGTTTCCCTAATCTTTTCAATCATCTTTTCAAAAAGCTCATATCCGTCACGCTTGTAAGCAAGCACTGGGTCCTGATTTCCAAAGCCTCTTGCAAAAATTTCATTTTTCATGATTTGCATGTCGTCAATGTGATTCATCCAATTTGCGTCAACAACTTTAAGTAGAACAAATCTTTCAATCTGCTCAAAGTCAACACCAACTGCTTTAGCCTCTTCAATGCGCTTGTTGTAACGCTCTTCAATAAGCTTTAACAGTTTTTCTTCAACATCTTGAATGTCGCAATCTTCAACAAACTTTTCGTCAACAACATTAGAGCCTTTCTCAATCCAACCCTTCTCAAGGTCGTTGTTAATATCTGAAAGATCCCATTCGTAATAAGACTTATCCTCAT
>CAZQPZ010000009.1:0-11372 GCA_964595395.1 uncultured Lachnospiraceae bacterium
AGGTGGAATCGAACCACCGACACAAGGATTTTCAGTCCTTTGCTCTACCGACTGAGCTATCAGGGCATATTTATTAAATTTATTGTTCGATTCCACCTTGCCTTCGAAGTAGAGAATCGAACCACCGACACTGCTTCGCAAATCTTCGCTTAAACTCACTTTGCTGCTCGCAAAGTTCGATGAGCGCTTGTTTGCTCCGCTCCCCAAAAATGCTGAAGCATTTTCGCGGACCCCTTCCCTCAGTCCTTTGCTCTTCCCGGTCGCAATTATAAATTGCCCCCCGCTTGTCGTTCGCAAATTGCGAACTGGCTATTGATTTGCACACAGGCAAATCAACTTAACGCGTCGCGCCCACTGAGCTATCAGGGCATAAAGAGTAAAATTTGGCGACTCGGATGGGGCTCGAACCCACGACCTCCAGCGTGACAGGCTGGCGTTCTAACCAACTGAACTACCGAGCCAAACTTCTCTTCGCAAGCGTGCTAAAGCAAACTTGCGAAAATTATTTTACACTATATAAAATTTGTTGTCAAGAAATTTTCAACATTTTTTACTATTTATTTATTTAATTTTTAGCTGTTTTTCAATAATTCGCTGGCAAATGTCAGTAACTTGCACAAGAGTTTTGCCAGTTGTGTCTATTACATGAGCATCATTTGCCACTGCAAGCTTTCCAAACTCACGATTTTCATCGCGCTGATCACGCAGTTTAAGATCGCGCAAAACATCTTCATAGGTTGGAGCATTAGGCTTGCCCATAAATTGCAAGTGGCGGCGTTTTGCCCTCTCCTCTGCACTTGCAGTTATATAAAATTTCACATCAGCATTTGGAAGCACAACGGTTGTTATATCCCTGCCTTCCATAACGCAGTTATTATTTTTAGCAAACTCTCTTTGAATGGAAAGCACACGCTGTCTAACAATTTGATAGGATGAAATCTCGCTTGTAAGCAAACTGATTTCTTCTGTTCTTAGGTTTGGCGTTTCATCCACTCCATTTGCAAAAACATGCTGTTCTCTGCCCTGGAACACTACTTTTAATTCAAGAGCTGAAACAAGAGTTTGCACATTTTTTTCGTTCACTGCACCAAGCCCCAATCTTTTAAATCGGCAAGCGATGGCACGATAAATTGCACCCGTATCCAGCCTTTTAATATTGAGGCGCGCCGCAAGCTCCCCTGCCAGCGTACTTTTCCCACTTGAAGTTGTTCCGTCAATTGCAATTGAAAACATCATAAAACTCCTTGGTATATAATTTACCATTTTTAGCAATTTTAAGTCAAACATTTGACAAGAAAAAACACACTTTGCGTGTGTTTAATTTTCTTACTGCCCAAGTGCTGGATTAGCTCTGTCATTAAGTTTTCTCATGTCAGTTGCAAAATTGCGAAGCGCTTTTAAGGCAAACTTATTATCTCTTACTTTGAGCTTATCTTCAAAGCCATTTTCTGATGGCGCATTTATAAAATGAAACTCAACACTCTTTTCCCTTAGAATACACATAAGATAATTAGTGTTCGCAAGTGGCATAGCCTCGTTATTAATATGTCCAAGTGGAGTTTCCGCGATAGCCTCAGCAAGAGTTCTCAGCTGTTTATAGCACTCATTATCTTCATTGAAAACAAGTTTTTCTATTTCCGTCTGCACTCTCCTTGGCTCTTCTCCTTCATTTAAAGAAACATAGCATTCCGGGCGAATAACAGCCTCTAAATCACTTTTTATCGTCACTGTTAAATGCGCCTTTGAATAATCCTCACTTGGAGTTTGGCAATCTACTCTAATGCTTGTAAAAATGGCGTCACTATTAAAAAACATCTTCTTTCCCCTTTTTTGAAATTATAACACATTAAAAATATAAAATCAACCATAAAAATATTGAAAACTTTATCACTTTTATGCTATTATTATAGAGTATGCTACTGTGGCTCAGTTGGTAGAGCAGTTGATTCGTAATCAACAGGTCGCGGGTTCGAGTCCCGCCAGTAGCTCCATATTAATTAACAAAAAAATCTTTTTTAAGGATGATATTATGAAATTAGATCAGTATAGAGACAAATGGCTTTCCGAAAAGTTTGATGAGTTCGTTGGGTTTTATCCAAGAGAGTTTTTTGTATTTGATAATTTTAGTTCTTTTGGAATTATAATGGATGGAGATCTCTACCCAACTGTTGAGCATGCGTATCAATCGGGAAAATTTATTGAAACCGCACCTGAAATTGCAGAAAAAATTAAAAAATGTCTTTCTGCACATGAAGCCCAAAAAATTGCATTTGCCAATAAAGATAAGCAAGCAAAAAATTGGGATGAAATCAAAGTTGAATATATGGAAAAGTTGTTGAGATTGAAAATAGAACAAAATCCATATGTAAAGCAAAAGCTTTTGCAAACAAAAGGCTATTTAATTTGCGAAGATTCGCCGAAAGACAACTTCTGGGGAATTGGACCAAATCGAGACGGACAAAACGAGCTCGGCAAACTTTGGATGAAACTAAGAGATGAAATAAAAAAGTAGAAGTTAAAAATAAAAATCAACCCTATTGGAGATTTATAAATGAGAATTAATATTAATTATGTGGTATTAGGAATAGCTTTAAGTTAAAAAAAGAAGACAAATGTCTTCTTTTTTTATTCAAGACCAAAGCTTACTCTTTTTGCGGCGGAGTCTTTTGATAGCACTCTCACGCTCACTGGCTGACCCAGTTTTACAAACTCATAGATGTTAGCGTCTTTTCTGTCAGTTACATTTGAAATGTGCAGAAGTCCGCTTGCTCCACTTTCAAGTTTAACTATCGCACCGAATGCAAGAAGTTTAACCACTTCCCCATTATAAACTTGCCCAACAACAAGCTTGTCAATTTCTGCAACCATTGGATCTGGCAAAATTTGCTTAAGCCCAAGCTTAACTTTTTTATTGTCGCGGTCAAGCTCGATAACTTTGAAATTGAGCGTTTCTCCCTCTTTTAAAACTTCAGCTGGGCTTTCAATGCGTTTAAATGAAAGGTCGGAAATATGCACAAAGCAAGTTACACCTTCAACTTCCACAAATGCGCCATATGGCATAATCTTTTTAACAGTGCCTTTAACAATTTTATTAATGAAAATTGATTTCCAGAAAAGCTCTTCTGTAGCAGCTGCAATTTGCTGAGAGAGCATTTTCACACTGCCCACAATTTTTTTCTCTTCGCGGTCAAGCTCAGTTACAATGGCTTCAAACTGCTTGCCAACAACCTTTTTTTCATCAATAAAGTGATCAGAAACTTCCTCTTTTGGAATAAAAATGCGATAGTCGCCCATCTTTGAAACAAGCCCGCCTTCAAACGATGAGGCAACAAATGTAAAACGGCTGCCAAGTTTAAGTTTTTGCGCGTTTTGGATGCCAATAATCACTTGATCAGCCTCCGCCTTGGAAGCAGTGATAAGCCCGTCCTCATTAGTGCCAGTGATCACAACTTTAAATCTATCGCCAATTTTGATTTCATCAAAGTTTTCAAAATCTTCGCTGGCAATAAAAGCGTCTTTCTTGCCGCCAACGTTAAAGATGACGCCGTCCTCGCGTTTGAAAACAACAACGCCACTTTGCAGTCCACCTTTTTTGTATGAGGCAAATGTTTTTTCAATTTCTTCCAAATTAAAGCCTGTCATTTTGTTTTTTCCTTTTTAACCTTTTTCTTTTTTGCAAAGCGCACTTCGCACTCCTGCTTTAGTTCATTAAGTTTTGCGGCAACAACCTCACTTGCACGAGTGAGCATATCTTCGCCCTTTTGTCCATAAAACTCATCAAGCTCATAAGGCTTCCCTATTACAATTTTTGTCATTCTAAAAGCCTTAGGACGATTGCAAATCCAAACTGGCACAACTGGTGTTTTAGATTTTATTGCAAGCATAGCTGCTCCGCTTTTAACTTCGCCCAAAATCATTTCATCACTTTTGCTGCGCGTGCCTTCTGGGAAAATAACCAGTTTTTTATTGTTTTTAAGCACTGTTAGTGCTTTCTTAATTGCACCAACGTCAGCTGAAGAGCGATCAATAGGAATGGCGCCCATCCCTTTAATAAAACTGCCAACAAGCTTATTTTTAAAAAGCTCCTTTTTGCAAAGATAGTATTTTTTTTCATAAGTACCAAACATCATCTGCACAGGATCTAAATTTGATGTATGGTTGATTGTGAGAATTGCTTTGCCTTTAGGCAAATTTTTGCGACCATAAATTTTGCAAGGAAAAAGAATCTTGATCGGCAGATATGCAATTGCTTGAACAAAATGAAAAATCATTCTTCCTCCTTAAAAATCTTGTGCGGCCGCATAAGCAGTTGAAAAAGCAATCTGCAAGTTAAAACCGCCAGTGAGCGCGTCAATGTCTAGCACTTCGCCCACAAAATGCAAGCCTTTTGCAAGTTTGCTTTGCATTGTTTTTGGTTCGACTTCCCTTAAGTCTACCCCGCCACTTGTTACAACTCCTGCTTCAATAGGATATAACATTTTATATTTCAAAGTCCAGCATTTTAGCCCTTTAATTATCTTTTGGCGCTGATCAACTGTTACAGAATTAACCTTTTGAGCAGGATTAATTTTAAGTTTTGCCATAAAAACCGCGGCCATACTCTTTGGCAGAAGTGAAAACATTACAGCTGAAATGTTTTTATTTTTGTTGTTTTCAAACTCGCGGAGCAGTCTTGCATCCAGCTGAGCCTCGCTCAACGCAGGCTTAAAGTCTATTTCAAGGCTCTGACAATTCAGCCTATTGATAAGGCTTGAAAGAGTGAGAACGATTGGGCCTGAAATGCCTTTATCTGTAAAAAGCATTTCTCCAAAACGTGAAATTCTTTTCCCATCACATACAGCCGTAAGTGAAACATTTTTAAGTGACAGACCTTGCAACTCTTTTATATATTCATCTGCAAGCTCGATCGGCACAAGCGCGGGCTGCAATGGAACGATTGTATGCCCGAATTCCCTAGCCAAACGATAGCCGTCGCCAGTTGAGCCTGTGGCAGGATAGCTTTTCCCGCCAGTTGCGATAATCACTCTGTCAAAACTTTCGCCGTCAACAAGAAAACCTATTTCCGTCTTGACTATTTTATTAACTTTATGTTCCAGTTTTATTTTCGCCTTTTTGGCAAAGGTTGTAAGCGCTTTAATAATATCGCTTGATTTGTCACTTTCTGGAAAGGCGCGATTTCCACGCTCAATTTTGGCTTTAACTCCCTGCTCTTCAAAAAAAGCTAGGCTGTCATATGGCGTGAAACGCGACAGCGCGCTTAGTAAAAACTTTTCGCCACGCACTACATTTGATATAAAAGTTTGGTTGTCGCAAACATTAGTAAAGTTGCATCTACCCTTGCCAGTGATATACAGCTTTTTGCCGCACTTTTCATTGCCGTCAAAAACGATAACCTCATGACCCTTGTTTGCAATTAGTCCTGCCGCGAACAAACCCGCCGCGCCAGCACCTATAATGGCAACTTTCATTTGCCCTCCGTAAGAGAAACTATTTCCTCCTCGCGAAGTGGGCGATATTCTCCGCGTTTAAGCCCGCCAAGTTTAACCGAGCCAATTCTCACGCGCTTTAACAGCACAATGTCCTTGCCGATTGCTTCAAACATATTTCTAACTTGATGATTTTGGCCTTCATGAATAACAACGCTAAGTCGGGATTTTTCATTTTCATAGCCCATAAACTTAACACCAGCGCGTGGCATTCTTTTGCCGTCAACCACAACACCTTTTCTAAGCACGGCAAGCTCGCTTTCCTTAACCTCGCCTTTAACTTTAACGATGTATTCTTTCTCAATTTCATATGATGGGTGTGCCACTTGATTTGCAAAGTCGCCATCATTTGTAAGAATGATAAGCCCCTCGGTGTCATAATCCAGTCTGCCAATAGAAAACAGCCTTTCTGGGATGTCAACAAGCTCATAGATTGTTTTTCTTCCCTTTTCATCAGCCGCTGAGCAAGCATAGCCTTTTGGCTTGTTCAGTTTTATATATATGCGAGAAAGAGGAAGGCTAACTTTTTTGCCTTCCACACAAATCTCATCTTTTTTCTCATTGATAATGCTGCCAAGCTCGCTTATAACTTTGCCGTTGACAGTTACCGCTCCGCTTTCAATAAGCACATCAGCTTTGCGTCTTGAACATACGCCCGCAGAAGAAAGAAATTTATTTAATCTCATCATAAGTTTTACCTTTCGGCCACACTGCAGAATATTTTACCACTTATCAAAAATATCAAATATCCTTTGTTTGAATGACCTTGCCTTTACATTTTCCATTGTAACAATTTTGCGAGAAAATAGCAAGTCATTATCAAACAAAATTTCAAACTCGCCGACTGGCGCGCCCTCTTTCATTTCTGGAATAACGCTTTCAGGCAGATGATAGCGCGTTTGCACCTTCTCAAGCTCGCTTTCTTTAAGCGGATACATGCAGCTTTCATTATGCCCAATCTTCACATCTTCTTTTTCGCCGCTGACAACAGGAAGAGTGTCTGGCAGGCTCAAGAATTGTGTTAAGTCGTACATTTTATAAGTTGCAAAGCCCTCTTCCATAAGCCTTGCGCACTCTTCAAACATTGGTCTGCAATTGAGCACAACGCAAACAAGCCTCATGCCGTCACGCTCAGCAGCTGAAACAAGGCATCTGCCCGCATCATCTGTGAAACCAGTTTTAACACCTATTGCCCCATCAAAAGTGCGAAGCAATTTGTTCTTGTTGCAAAGGTACCTATCCTTGCCCGCCTCTGAAGTAATTTTCTTGTTTTGAGTTGAAACAATCTGTCTAAAAACGTCATTGTCAAGTGCATAGGCTGCAATGCGAGCAAGATCGTGCGCTGAAGTGTAATGTCCCTTCTCATCAAGACCATGTGTGTTTTCGAAATGTGTGTTTTTTGCACCAAGCTTGTGCGCTGTAAAATTCATTAAATCAACAAAGTGTTCAAATGTTCCGCCCACTCTTTCGCCAATGGCAACACTGGCGTCATTTCCAGAAACAAGCATAAGCCCATAAAGAAGATCTCTTACGCTCATTTTTTCGCCCTGTCTTAAATATAGCGAAGTGCCACTAACCCCCACCGCTTTAGGCGATATTTCAAAAACTTCATCAAGATCATTGCAGTGTTCGATTGCAGTGATAGCGGTCATAATTTTTGTTGTGCTTGCCATGGCAAGACGAGCGTCTGCATTTTTTTCAGCAAGCACTCTGCCTGTTGACGCCTCAATTAAGCACATAGCTTTTGCTGGTGTGGCAGCACTTACATCTGCGCGCACCAATGTGGTGGCAGAGCTAATTGCGCCTAAGCAGAATGAAAAAGTTAGCAGCCCCGCAAGAACAACTGTTAACAAGATAAATAAAGCTGAAGAAATTTTACTCCTCTTCTTGGTTTTTGTTTTCATTGTTTTCCACCTTACTTAAAATTGCATTAAACATGTTGAGCACCGTTTGATAAAGCGATTTGTTTTCAACATTAACAAAAGTTATCTCTCCTTGAGTTTCAATTAAAAAGCCAACCGGCGTAACGCTCATTCCACCGCTTGAGCCACCCGCCATTGGAAAGTGATTGGCAACTCGCCTTGAGGAAAGGTCGGCATATTCGCCACCACCAACAACATATCCAACTGTCACTTTTGAAATTGGAATGATTGTTGTGCCATCCTCTGTGATAACTTTTTCTCCAACAATTGTGCTTGAATCCACGATTGTTTTAATCTTATCCATTGCCGATGAGATAAGTTCATTGATTGTGTCGCTTCCACTGTAAATCTTCATAATACCCCCATATATAGTGTCTGTTATGTTAGAATACTATCTACATAGCAAGTTCACGCGATTTTTTCTTACTTAGGATAACCGAATTAACAAAAGAATATGCAAGGTCGAATAAAGAGAGTGTAAGATTTAATTCAACTGCCATCTCAGCCACCTTTTTATTATAGGAAACAGTGTCATATATAGCCAGCGATGCTGTTGGCTTTTTGTTTTTTAACGATGTGAAAAAGATGAGCGCTGCCACATCTATAAACCCACAAACCATGCTTGTTAGAAAAGCATCATCAAGTCCAATGTTATAATACAGCTCCAAAAAGCGCAAACGGGTTTTATCTTTAATCTGGCTTGTAAACTCTTTTATAAAAGCAACTTGAGGCGAGTTAAAATCAAGCGCCATATCTTCAGTCTCTCCATCATTTTTAAGCCTGATTTCCTTTTCTTTGATTTCAAACATGAAGTATTGAAGTTTAATTTTAAAGAGGTACGCGCAAAAAACTCCACTGTTTTTAAGCAGGTTATAACTTACCCTCACCTCTAAAAAGATTGGCAAGAGCAGCAAGATTATAATGAAAGTTGGAATTAAAAAAAAGAGACTTTGCATACGCATAGTCTCTGCAATTATTTCTGTTAAATTCAAAATTTTTACTTTTTAGAAAGTTTAAGCTTATTTCTTACTTTACATATTTTTCAAGTGATTGAATTTTAAAGCTGTTAGGTGCCATTTTCTCGGTTGTTGTGTAACCGCTTGGTGCGTTAATAACGTCAGGGATTCTGTTAATGCAGCTTGCACATGTAAGCTCCACTGTAGAAGGACGGTTGATTGTTACCGTTGCGTCTGGCTCGCCAAAGATTGTCCAGTCGTTGCAGTCAAATTCTGACTTGTCATAAACCTTGCCTATGCACTCGCTTTCAATTACAATTCCTTCCTTAGTTAAGGTTGTAACAACAGCGCTCATGCCTGTACACTCGCCTTTCTTGATGTCCATGCCAAGTGTGGTTGAGTGGATTTTTGATTTTGCAATTTGAGGTACGCATTTTTGAGACTGACTTTTTACAGTAAGTCCAAGTTGTGAGCAAAGCCAGCCATTGACATTCCACATATAGCTTGGAAGGAATTCGCCCTTCTTAATAAGTTTCTCTCTTGCTGAAGCAGAGATATTATCAGCAGCTGCAACTTCTTTTTCAAATTGCTCTGTTGTAAGTCCGGCACCATGAGCTTTTGCAAGTGCAATGCCATAGTCCTCAACATTATAACTTGACTTTCCTTTAATCTTTACGATTTTATGAGTTGCTCCTGCAAGCACTGTGATAAGATTGCCCCAGAAAACGTCCTGATAGCCACTTCCGCAAATTGTGCAACCCTTCTCTTTTGCAACTCTATCAAGCTTTTCAAAGATTGTAGGATTTGAGTTTTGTGGGTAGAAAGCCTCCTCACAAGTTGTGATTGCATTCACACCATTTTGAGCACATATTGCAAGTGCATCTTCAACATCAGCGATAAGACTCATTGTTGTCACGATTGCGACATCAGGCTTTGCTTTCTTAAGGAAAGCATCAAAATTTTTAGCGTTCTGTATTTTAACGCCAGTGTTCTTTTTTAATCCCATGATTGTGGAAATATCCTTCCCAATCTTACTTTCATCAATATCAAAAGCTCCAACAATTTTCACGCCCTTCTCAAGCGCATACTTCATTGTATAGATGCTCATCTTTCCGCAGCCGTACTGTACCATTGTTATTTTTGACATAATTTTATCCTCCATTTTTTATCAATTTAATTTTACACAATTTTAAAAATCTTTGCAAATGATTATGGGCTTTTTTAAATTTTGAGTATACTAAAAGTGTTGAAAAATTTATCTTAAGTAGGAGAACATATGAAAAAAGGTTTTGACAACAAAAAATACTTAGAGCTTCAAAAAAAGCGCATCTATGAGCGCATTGACATGCTTGGCGGAAAACTCTACTTAGAGCTTGGCGGAAAGCTTTTTGACGATCTTCACGCCTCTCGCGTACTTCCCGGCTTTAAGCCAGATGTTAAAGTTAAACTTCTTGAAAGCATGAAAGACAAAGCAGAAATTGTTATGTGCATAAGCGCAAACGACATCGAAAGAAACCGCATTCGTGCCGATCTTGGGCTTAGTTATGACAACGAAGTGTTAAGGCTTATTGACAGTTTTAGAAATCTTGGGCTTTATGTTTCTTCTATCGTCATTACTCTGTTTAAAGGTCAATCCAGTGCACAAAAGTTTGCCACTCTTCTTCAAAACCGTGGAGAAAAAGTTTATTTCCACTATTACACAAAGGGTTATCCAAATGATATAGACACTATCGTTTCAGAAGAAGGCTACGGAAAGAATGATTATATTCAAACTTCACGTCCTCTTGTTGTTGTTACTGCTCCAGGGCCATCAAGCGGAAAGCTTGCAACCTGCTTAAGCCAGCTTTATCATGAATACAAGCGTGGCGTTAAGGCGGGCTATGCTAAGTTTGAAACCTTCCCTGTTTGGAATCTCCCACTTAAGCACCCAGTGAATGTTGCCTATGAGGCAGCAACCGCCGACATTAAAGATGTGAACATGATTGACCCATATCACTTTAATAAGTACGGTAAACTTGCCGTTAATTACAATCGCGACATTGAGGTTTTCCCTGTGCTTAAGAACATCTTAAAAAAGATTTCTGGCAAGGACATATATTTCTCCCCAACTGACATGGGCGTGAACATGGTGGGCTATGCAATCACTGACGATAAAGCCGTTTCAGAGGCTGCCACACATGAAATTATCAGAAGATATTATTCATATGCCTGTGCCAATAAAAAAGGTCAAACTTCATATGACACTGTGGACAGAATGAAACTGATTTTAAATGAACAAGAGCTTTCTGCATCCGATCTTGCTGTTGTTAAAGAAGCAAAAAGAGCAAGCAAGGAGTGCGGGCTGCCATGCATTGCTCTTGAGCTAAGCAAAAAGAAAATTTTAATAGGAAAAACAAAAAACATCATCTCTGCTGCAGGCGCTGTTGTGCTTAACGCGCTTAAAACAATCGCAGGCATTGAAGATCGCCCACTTATCAGCGACACAGTTTTAAAGCCAATTCTAGATCTTAAACAAAATGTTCTGGGCTCGCTTTCTTCTCAGCTTTCACTTGACGATGTGCTTATTGCCCTTTCAATTTGCGCCATCACCGATAAAGATGCTGCAGCTTGCATGAAAGCACTGCCAAGGCTTAAAGGCTGCGAGGCGCACTCTACATACATATTAAGCGCGTCTGACGAGCAAACACTTAAAAAGCTGGGAATCTACCTTTCCTGCGAGCCACACTTCGAAAGCACAAACTTGTTTGGATAATTTTGTGCTTGCTTCCCTAAAAATAAAAAAACACTCTTTCGAGTGTTTTTTTGTTATCTGTTAATTTATTTGCCAAGTGCATTTTGGATGTTATCTTGATTATAAGAAGCAGTCATCACATTTGCAGAGCTTGTTTTTGCGTACATGTATTCAGGTGAAGACGCCTTTTCACTTAGAAGTTCTATAGGTGTTACTTCAGCTTGTTTTTGAGGCCTTAACCCATCAAAGTATGACTGCATTTTAAGAAGCCCTCTAT
>CAZQPZ010000010.1:0-11339 GCA_964595395.1 uncultured Lachnospiraceae bacterium
TACTATTGGTTCAAATATGTAAAATTCTACTTTAGCACTTGTGATGTTTCCAGAGCTATTTCCAACAACTCCACCCGCATAATCGTCTGCTTGAACAGTAACACCTTCAACCCTAACATTTGAAATGCTGCCAGAGTTAATTCCTGCAATTGCACCCGCATATGCGATTGAGCTAGAGTCAGCCCCAGTGGTTGTTACAACATAAACTCCATCATTTAAAACGCTGCTTGATCTAATAACGCCATTTTCATCGCTGTAAACTGTTACTATAATGTTATTGATTGTTCCTTCGTTTTTGTTTGCAACAAAGCCAGCTCCGTGAACAAGCCCAGTGAAAGTAAAGTTTTCCACCTTTCCTGTTGCTGCGATAGAGTCGAAGAGTGGCTCTCCATGAATGTTTAAAGTAATTGAATCGTCATATCCCTTAAACGAGCCAGTAAATACTTTATCAAATTTTGCCCAGTCGTTAAGAGTGAGTGAGTTCATTAAAATGTAGTGCTGATTAAACTCAATGTTTTTAAGTTGAGTTTCATTGTAAATTCGTCTTGCTGTAGCTTCGCTAGAGCCATCTGCAACGATAACTCTAATTTTTAGGAAGAAGTCTGCAAAGTAAACTTTTGTCATAACGCCTTGGCTGTCGCGTTTATAGAAGTACATATTTTTTACAGCATCATATTTAGAGTAAGCTTCTTCTTTAGACATGACGCGAACAGTTGCAGTGCCGTTAACATCTTCATAAGCAACAATTTGCTCTTGTCCGTTCACGCTTCTAATTGCGTCTTTTGGAAGAACATAAACATGTCCACTTCCGCCGCCATAATTATTTCTAAAGCTTACAATGCCCATTTCATCAACATGCACTAAGTTTGGATTTGTGCCATGATCTTCCACAAAATCATAGTTCACTGAGCTGTTGTGAGCGTTTGCTGGTGCTGAAGAAGTAATGATAACAAAGTTTCTTTCTATGTCTGTAAGTCCATTATAGTCAAGATAAATTGTTTTATCCTTAGGCATATTGTCCCAAACTAAGCTTTCTATGCGCTGAGCATTTTCAATTAACAGATTTATGTTTGCTATGTAGGAAATTCCAAAAATTTCATATTCAACGACAATAACATCAGAGAAACTGTCATAGCCGTCAGTCGATGTTGCCACAATGTTAAATGTAAGTTGTCCCGCACCCATATTGAAGTTTTCAACATGATATTTGGTGTTTTCTGTGTTATCTATAAGTGAGGTTCTTGTGCCGTTGTTTGAAATTCTATCTTCTTGAGAGTAAACATGAATATTAAACTTTCCAGCATTTTTGTCTTCATCGCTATAATATGTAATGTCATTTCCGTCTGTTCTAAATCTAACAGTAACGCTCTGCACTCCAAGGTTTGCCTCTTCTGCAGAAACAGAGTCTTGCGCTGTTAATTTCACATTTTCAGGATTAATAAGCAGTCTGTTTGGAGCAAAGTATCCTTCAAGATAGAAAATTCTGTAAACAGATACTTTATTGTGATTTCCATCAAAACCATTGAACGCAAATACTCCATAGCCTTTAACTTGGCTTGAAACTGTAAGTCGGTTTGTGATTGGGTCATAGCTTACGCCCTTATCCGCACTTCCATTAAGTCTTCCATAATTTTCGGCAATATATTCCGGTGACAAGTCCGCCCCTGATGATAAATCTGCTTCTGTAATAAACTTGAAACCAACATTAGCGTTATCTCCGCTTCTCATGAGAGAAATGTTGCTTGATAAGTTAATTCCAACTGATGTTCCAGTTTTAACAATAAGTGAAGAAAGTGATGTGTCAGTTATGCCCAAGTTAGCCGCACTTGCAAAGCTTTGCTTACTAAAATCAATTGAAGAAACTGATGATGTTGTTTGACCTTGAATGCTAACAGCCGCGCTTGTAATTGGCACATAAGCTTGCACTTTCACAGATCTAGTCGATTGATAGCCGTTTGCATGAACAATTGTAACTGCAATTTCCTCGCCAGAAAGGTTTTCCACTAAATTTGAAACAATGAAATCTATATTTCCTGTATCCTTGTCAAAAGTAAAATCTCTTACTTGGAAGTTAGAATCATCCTTTGGTTTATATGAAATTCCCTCTGCATCTAAACCAATCAGCGCAGACGCTGTAAGGTGCACTGCAACGCTGCTAATTGATTTTGCAGCAAGATAGTATTCTGTCTCTCCCGCAATATCAAAATTTGCTGTTGGAGCTTTATAGCAAGTTAGGGTTATATCTCTGCGTGCAACTTTTGGAGATTGATCTGAGATAAAGCTGCACTCAATCACTGCCTTGCTTTCAACAGTGTCTTTTGCTGTTATGTAAAGATAAGATTTATTGTCAAGATTTTCTGTCCTGTAAGTTGCACAAATTATGTTGCCTGCGTTATCCTTAATCACATCTATTGGGTCGCCAAATTCAATTTGTGCACCATTCACATCTTTAAGCAAAATGTAATTGTCAATGTGCTCGCCCCCCGCAACTGTCATTTGAACATAGAATTTTGTGTAATCGTTTGCAACAGTGTCTGGTCCAAGTGCAACATAGAATGGATGGCCATAGATTGCAGATGAATCGTTATTGTAGGCGTTGTAGATGCTGATGTTCTCATCTTGATTTACTGGAGTTGTATCAGAGCTAACTTCAATTCTGTCCACAACATCAACAATGTTGATTTTAAGTGGAGTTGAAGCTCTTGCATAGGTGTAGTCAACATAACCCACATCAAAACGCACAGAAAGAGACTCTATTTTTAAGTCTCTTCTTTGAGCTACAATTTTATAAATTGCTTCTGTCACGCCAGAAGAAACATTTCTGTTCTCCTGTTCCAAAACATAAAGTCTGTCACTTACAACTTGTCCATCTGCAAGAACAACTGGAGTTATGTTAAGTTCGTCCACAACAGGAACAGACACCTTAACAAAAACTTGTGCGTAATCATTTAAGCTGTCGTTCTTAACAAGATTGAAAGCCTTAGTATCACTTGTTACAACATCATCTGGGTCAAAAGCATTAATAACTCGTGAATAGTAAGTTGTAATTTCAGGCATCTGTGAAATCACATCAAGGGACACCTCAGCAAAGTAATCAGTGTGAACAGACTCCGCAACAAGGTTAACCTTTTCCCCGCCATAACTTTCGCTGACTGTGATTGTGTTTTTTTCAAAATCGATATCAACACCTGTCTGTTCTTGATTGTCAGCACGGCGCCAAGTTACATCCTTTCTGTTGCTCTCTCCGCCTTCGCGAGAAACAAAGCTTAAAAATCTGTCTGAGTCAAGAGCTGTCTCTTCGCCTCTAACAAGATACTGATTGCTTGCCCCTTCATCAACTTTTTGGCTCATGCCCAAGATGTCGCTGTAAACATAAACATTAACAACCTTTCTTGCACTGCCCGCAACAAGCACGATTTGTGCCTTGCCCTCTTCTTGTGCAATAAGTGTGATGAGTGTTGAATTTGAAGATTTATCATAAACTGCTGAATCTAAAACTTTATCTTTGTGGTCGTTGTTCACAATAACTTCGCCTATTTCGGCATTATGTACGCGTGCAGTAATTTGCGCTGAGTGAATCTCAGAGCCAAGATCAAGTTCAATATAATTATCTGTGTCTTCCACAAAATCCTGAGAGGAAAGAGATATGGAAATGTTTTTCTCATTGTTGCAGCTGCATGCTGAAAAAACAGCCCCACACAAAACAAGGAATGCGCTTAAAACTGCCACGAAAAATCTATTCAATTTATTTTTCATTTTTCCTCCCATTTTATTATTTTAATATTCCAAAAATTTATAAAATAATTTATAAAATTTTTTAATAAAAAAATAATATAATAATAGTTATAAAAATTATAAACTTATATGCGAAAATTGTCAAATAAAATGGGCTTAAAATAGGCTTGAAAAATATTAATTTTATGCTATAATAAAGCCGAGGAAAAATATGAGAAAAATACTTTCACAAATGCGAAAATTAATTAATGATTTCTCGCTTATAGAAAATGGCGATAAAATTGCCGTTGGCATTTCTGGCGGCAAAGACAGCCTGACACTGCTCACAGTTTTAAAAGAATTTCAAAAGTATAGCGACATTAAATTTGAGCTTATTGGAATAAGCGTGGATTTATCAAACGGCGAAATGAAATATGACAAAGTTGAAGAGTATTGCAAAAACCTTGGCGTTGAATTTCATGTTGTCCCTTCCAACGTTTTTGAAATTATCTTTGATATTCGCAAGGAGAAAAACCCATGCTCCCTTTGTGCAAACATGAGAAGAGGCATTCTAAATACCGCCGCAAAGCAATATGGCTGCAATAAGGTTGCACTTGCACACCACGCTGATGACCTTGTTGAAACATTTTTAATGAGCATGTTTTTTGAAGGCAGGCTTTATGTAATGCAACCAAAGTCATATTTAAGCCGCACAGACTTAACTGTGATTAGGCCACTTCTTTTAACAGAAGAAAAAGATGTTATAAACATTTCTAAAACAATGCCAGTCATTAAAAATGTTTGTCCTAAGGATCATTTTTCTGAAAGAGAAAATGCTAAAAAAATAATTGAAAAATTAAATAATTTATATCCCGAATCTAAAAATAAAATATTAAATGCATTAACTCACCCAGAAAGATATAATTTATGGAAAATAAATAATTAATTAAAAATTAAATAAAAAATGCAAAAATAATTAAAAAAATAGTAATTTTTAATTAAATTATTAAAAAAATATTCGCAATTTTTTACGCGAATATTTTTTGTTTTTATTGGCTTTATCAACCAGCCAAATATTTTTCTTTAGTTGCTTGACCGCCACGAATGTGTTTTTCACAAAAGTTTGTATCTAAAATTTTTTCAATTTTTTGATATTTTTTTCCACAGATTTTTCTTAGTCTGTGCGACATATCAACATGAACGGTGCTTTTGCTAACTCCAAAAAGGTGAGCCGTTTGTCTTAGTGTGCTGTGAGTTGAAATGATATATTCTGCTTCCAGTAACACTCTTTTAGATATATCTTCTTTCACGGCAAAATCCTCCTTAAAGTAAGCTATGAGGAATTTTGTCGGAATATGTCAAAATTTTGTATACTGCTTTTTCCAATAAAAAAACGAGAGGCTATCCTCTCGTTTTATAACCTTTAATTTTTCTTTCCAAGCATTTCGCAAATTGCATTCACTGAACGAATTTTGTCAACTTGATCATCTTTAAGCTTAACAGAAAACTCATCTTCAAGAGTCATAAGCATTTCAACAACATCAAGTGAATCTGCTCCTAAGTCATGAACAATATCTGCATCGTCTGCAATATCGTCTGGCGAAATGCAAAGTTGATCTGCGATTAACTGTTTAATCTTCTCTTTCATTTCTTCCTCCACTTTGATATTATATCACATCAAAGCGGACTATTCCAAACAATTTTATTTGTTTTGAAGAGAAATATAATTATTTGGGTCTACAGATTTGCCATTTTGATACAAGCTGAAGTCTACATGAGCGCCATAAGAGCTTTCGCCAGCAGCTGATGTTGACATTTGACCAATCTTCTGTCCCTTATTTACAGTGTCGCCTTTCTTCACATCTACATTCTCATCAAGTGAGGTGTAAACGCTTGTGAAGCCGTCTTTATGCTGAATTGTAACGCAGTAGCCGTCCATGTATTTATAGAATACATCAGCAACCGTTCCATCTGCAACAGCCATAACATTAAGATCGCCGCCAGTAAGGTCTACAGAAAAATGAGCCTCCCATTTTTTCAAAGTTTCATTAAACTGCAATTTGGTGTCTGAGAAATCTTTGATAACTGAAGCGCTGGCAACAGGAAGTCCAAAGCTGATTGGCTCTGTCACAACGTCAACAGGGTTATCATTATTATTTCTTGAAGTAAGCACTCCAGCAACAGTGGCAGTTGCAGCAATAAGAATCACCACGAAAGCCGCAAGAATGTAAGCACCAAACCTTTTAATGAAAGTCTTGAACCTGTTTTCCTTTTTTATTTCCATCTTTTCCCTCCTTGCCATGGTTTATTGACAATAAAAATTTTTATATACATTGTTTTCAAAAATTTAGTAACCTGTCATAATTATTGGGAAGCCCACAATAAGCTCCTGCCCCCTAATAACCATTTGAACATTAACCTTTTTACCCTCTATTAACTCACTTTCTGGATAAAAGGATGTGTAACCATACAGAATCTGTAAATCTTGTAACTGTTGAGTGAAACTTTGCGAAATTCCTAAATACTCCTTCACATAATCAAACTGACCTTTGTCAAAACTCATAATCAAGCATTTTGGAGAGTGTTTTTCATAAATTTCTTTAGCTTTTTTAGTATCTCTCACAGTAACAATCGCATCAAATCCATTTTCAGTAAACTCTAACCCTTCATCCATTGCAGTTTGAGCTGAAAGCACAAAGGTATAGGAACCCACATTTTGAATATTAAAAAGGTTATCTTTTGGAATAATCGTTCCTAAAAGAGCCAGAAATCCTACAAAAATAAAAACTGCTAACTTTTTCATAGCAGTTTTATTGACACATTTTTAACCTTTTAGAAGCCCCAAATCACATTTCTGTCCAGCCCCTCCGCTAAAGCTTCGACAACAATCGTGATTACATAGCTTTTTGTTGAATCAAAATACTTATCAGGAGAAAGCTTTACATATGAGCCTAGAGAAATTTTGTTTGCCTTTAAAAGTGGCTCATCAAAGTAGTAATAACCCTCATTCTCAGTCCAGTGGTCGCTTATCCCCACCTCTATATCCACGTCTCCATTAGAATAATCAAAAACAACAGCTTTTGCCCTAACATGAAGATTATCCTCAGCATTGTTGGTAATGTTTATAAACTGATCTATCTTTTGCCCTGGCAGCAGTGAGCCCGGGAAAGTGAAAGAAACAACTCTTGCCTCATTCCCTGTTAATGAAATATTAACTGTCTGACCCAGTTTAAGGTCTGATTCCAAGCTTGTTACATTAGCAAAAAACCAACCTGACAAGCCAAGATATAAAGAAACCGCCAGCAAAATCACCAGCGCAACAATCGCAAAAATAAAACCATAAGTTGCTTTCGAAAGCTTTTTCATGGTTTTATAATTTGCAAATTAAGTTGTAATATTCATAAACTACTTCTTGAGTTGTCTTTTGCGGCGATAAGCACGCTCCTTCCTAAATGAGGAAATTTGCTGTTCTTTGAAATCCTTGCTTTCAAGCTGAAGAGCCCGCTGCACTTTAAGCCAGCGATATTTTCTGTTGCCATACACAGCGTCATACGTCACCATGCCAAAGCCCATAATAAGGTAAACATAGTAAGTGAAGAATCTCCATAACAGCAGCGCCCAAATAAGCGGACCATCAGCGAAGTAATTAGCAAACATTAAACTGAAGGAAACTTCATTCATTCCTGTTCCACCCGGAAGAGGAATAAAGCTGGAAGCAAGGTCAACAAGCACGCCCATAACAAAGAAATTGCCATATAAACTGCCATCAAAACCGTTAAACACACAGTAAATAAAGAATGGCAGAGAGTAAATGAGAAGCGTCCTTATCGCCATTGAGAAAAACATCACAAAAAAGTCTTTTTTGTTTTTAACATACTCACGCATAAGATTTTGATAATCTTCAACATAAGCAGTCACACGCTGATATTGCTTTTCGTAGTTTTTAACAATTCTCATTTTTTGCAAAAGTTTAAGAGTTTTTGCAACAAGTTTTTTCCCAACATTTTTACTTATTGAAAGGAAAAGTGTGAAAAACAGCACTGCAAAGCTTAAAACAAAGCCGATATAGGATGAAATATTAACAAATCCGCTGAAAGCAGAATAGTTAACGATTGAAATTATGAGAGATATTGTGGATGCAACAAACCAAGTCAGCTGTTGAAAGAAAAGCTTTGCAACAGGAATTGAAAGAGATGAGGTTGATGAAACATCTCTGCTCATTAAGTATGCCACCTGGAATGGTTGTCCACCAGTTGCAAGCGGAGTTACACAGTCATAATATCTTCCACAGATGTTTGTTTTAAAACCTAAAATAAATCTAGAGCGTTTGCAGCTTTTCCTGATTAAATAAGATATTGATAACGTATCAAAGAAAAGAGAAGTGCAAAAAACAAGAATACAAATAAACAAATAGCCAATATTAATGTCCAGATCTGTGATCGGCACAAATTCGCTGCTAAAAATTTGATAAAGCAAAATTCCCACAACAGCACAAACATTAAACACCAAAAGAAGGACGTTCCACACCTTTTTTTTCTTTCCACTGCGCTTAGCAACAGCCTGCTGGCTTGCGTCTAACTTTGCTTTTTCTTCTTCTGTAAGCTCAGGAATTTCAAGTTCAAGCTGTGAAAAATTAGAGCCTTGTTGCTCTTTTTCCTCAATCTGCACCTCTTCCTGCTCTTTTTCCATAGTTAAGATTTTATCAAATAAAAAAACTCTTGTCAAATGAAACAAGAGTTTGTTTTAATAACTTAATTACTTTGTAAGGTCTTTATATTCATCAGGATAAAATTCAATTTTAACTTGACCTCTAAGCACTTGAAGGTTCATGTTCTCAAAAATTGAGTATCTATCTGTGTTAAGCTGTTCATACAGGCTGTCAAAAATTGTTTTCTTCTGTCCAGCTTTAAGCCTTGCCTCGTTTGTTGTAAGCTTAGCTAAGTCCTCTTCAGTAGGGTTAAAGTTTGCGTTAATAACGTCAAACATGTTTGTTACTTTGCCTTCATAAACCATGATATGCACACCAAAATCTGTTTTAATCAGTTCTGCATATACATCGCCAATCTTAGCTTGTCCATTGTTGTAAAGGGCAATCGCTGCGTTTGTGAAAGGCTCAACCATTTGCGAATGAATGGTGTATGTTGTGCCTTTTTCTGTGTCAGGAGTTGAATAATCAATTCCAATCACATAGTTTCTACTGCTGTTAAACACACCATCATCTTGGTTATATTTGTAGATTAACTGGTCAAAGAGCTCTGCTTTAAGATATTCATCATCGGCAGCTGTTGCAAGAGTGCGCTTAACTTCATCAAGAACATCCGCCACATTCGCAGTTTCGCCGTTCTCAGTCCACTCAGTGCCCGCTTCATTTTGCTCTCTAACTTTAAAAGTAAGGTTTGCATAAAGCTGATCAATGGCCGCTTGTGCCTCGCCAACAGTCATAGAGCCGTCATTTTCTTCCAAATTCACAATCTTTTTAAGTTTGTCATATTCAGCCTGCTCGGCGTCATCAAACTTAGCCAAGATGTGTGAAACATAGAAGAATTTAGTTCCCGTTGTTTTATAGTAGTTTAATTTTGAAACATCTGAAAGCACGGCATCATCATAGCCACTTGCATTTTCAGTTTCATACTTGTTAAAGTCATTTACAACTTTGTTTTGATACAAACTAAGCATGTTTGCAATTGTAACTGGAGAGTTTGCACTCTGGTGAGTTTCTGAATATTTTGTTACCATAAAGCTGTCATAAAGCACGCCATAAACACGCTCTAGCTCTCTTTTGAAAACAGATTTGTTATCCGTTGAAAGTTTCATTCCCTCTTCAGATTTTTTTGCTTCACTAAGATATTTGTTAAAAGCTGAGGGATAAATTGGGTTATCTTTAATAAATGCTGTCACATAATTATAAAGCGCTTCAAGATCATCTGGATTTTCAATGTCTCTATCCTGTCCATTCCAGCACTCGTACTTGTCAACTTCGCTTACTGTTGTGGAAGTGAGGGCAATATAATATTTGCCGTTCTCGTCTTTTTTAAGTTCAGCGGCTGGAGTAAAGGTGTTAGCTGCAACTGACTTGTCAGAGCTATCCTCCGCCTGGTCATCTCTAATTCCGTTTAAATCGTTGTAATAGCTTTTAATGTTGTTTTCAATTGACTGATAGGTTCTTTCCCAAAGATAAGTTTTCTCTTTTGTTGAAAGCACTTTGCCGTCATTAACTTTTCTTGCTTCAGCTTCAGCAGATTTAATTGTAAGCTTTTGTTCAATTATGCGTTCAATTGTTTGCTTGTAAGCTTCTTTAATGTCCATTCCATAGTTTTGATAGTATTGATATCCATAACTGTTGAAGGCCGTGATAAGTTCGCGTTTGTTTACTTCCACCTTTTGTCCATAGTATTCAGACTCTGCATCGGTGTAAGTGAAAGAAGCAACAGTTGCATTATAATATCTATACATATCCTTAGTCACAAGCGTGCAACCCGCGAGCAAAGAAACGCAAAGCATCATGCAAAGCGCCACAGACATAATAATTGATGTAATTTTAGATTTCTTCATAGCATTCCTTTTCTAGTTAAAGCACTACTATTATAAAGCATAACTGCTCTTTTTTCAAGTAATTTAGCCTTCTTTTTCAAGATTTTCTTTTTTAGCGTCCTCAAGCAAATCAATAAGGCCGTCTAACATTTTTGAAAGAGGCTTATCCTTAGTTAGTTTAATTATTGGCAGATTTTCAAATCTTAAACTTGCGCCATGTTTATTTAACACACTTATAAGCCTTCTATCAACCACATTTTCATTTTTATAAATCTCTAACTTAATGTCGCCATCATATTTAACGCTTTTAAAATCAAATTCGCCTGCAAGATTCTTGATAAGCGCAATTTTCGCAAGATTGACAACACTTTGTGGTGGCTGGCCAAAGCCCTCATTAAATGTTTGCAAAATGTCATTTAATTCTCTGCTCGACGCACATTCACTAAGCTTAACATAAAGCGAAATTCTATCCTCGCTGCTTGGAACATAATCTTCTGGGATAAAAGCGTCAACAGGCAGATCAATTTTAACAGGTTTAATCTCTTTTGTTTGTTTGCCGTGAATGGTGCTGATTGTTTCATTAAGAAGCTTAACATACATGTCATAGCCCACCTTTTCAATGTGCCCATGCTGCTCCTTGCCAAAAACATTGCCCGCTCCTCTAATTTCAAGGTCGCGCATAGAAATTTTAAAGCCGCTGCCCAGTTCTCTAAACTCTTTAATTGCTTCAAGACGCTTATATGCTTCTGGCGAAAGCAGTTTGCCATCCTTATAGAATAAATAGGCATAGCTAAGCTTATCGCTTCGCCCAATTCTTCCTCTGAGCTGATAAAGCTGCCCTAGCCCTAAGAGGTCGGCGTCAAAAATAATCATAGTATTTGCGGACGGGAGATCTATGCCATTTTCAATAAGCGTTGTTGAAAGAAACACATTGTATTCGTCTTTATACAATCTGTCGATAACCGCTTGCAGCTCTCTTTCGCCCATTTGCCCATGTGCAACACCAATTTTTGCTTCTGGCACGAGCTTTGACAAATGACTTGCAATCATTGAAATGGTCTGCACGCGATTATATATCACAAACGCTTTGCCAC
>CAZQPZ010000011.1:0-11283 GCA_964595395.1 uncultured Lachnospiraceae bacterium
TATAATTAATTCATTATTTAATCCGAAAATATCTTTTGTTGCTATTTTTCCAATTAAATTTTTTGGATCGGTAGAAATTCTAAACGGCATTGAAGGCGTAATTTCTTTTTGAGATGGGAGCGAAGTTATGCTTACAAGCATTTCATTTTCAGGTTGCTGCAAACGAAACTTGTCTTTAAAAGAACTTACTTTCCTTTTCTTTTTGCCTAAAACAACCGCATCTTCCCCCACAAAAGAAATTTGTTTATATGAAAAAGCAAGTTTGTCCGAAACAAAGCTTTCCGCCTTAAATCCACTAAGAAAAACCTCTTTCACCCTTCCGCATTCGCAGCCCTTATCTGTAAACACAAGCTTACCGATTGGGCTAAGGTTTTCGAGTGGCGCACCATAAGCCAAATTTTGATAGGACTCAACAAAAACATTCTCCCTGCCAAGGCGAATATATTTTGCGTCAACAATCCCTTCATCTTCGCTTTCGCTGTCAACAAAAATTAAACTTTTAATTTTTTTATATTCTTCATCAAAATTTACATTTAAAATAAATCTTATTTTTTGCCCTGAAGAAAGGCAATAAATATTTTTTGAAATTAAATCAGTTAATTTTTCCATATCACAAATTTATTAAAAAATAATAATATTATGATTATTGCAAAAAAATAGACAAAAAATTGCAAAATAATTAATATTTTTTTATTATTTTATTGACAATTAATATTTTTTGGATTATTATTAAAGACATGAAAAAGAAAGAAATTACAAAAAATATGACAATTAAACAAGTGCTTAAATTGGATGAGAGCTTGGCAGATATTTTAATGGGATTTGGCATGCACTGCATTTATTGCCCAATGAGCCAAATGGAAACTTTGGAAGAAGCAGCCTCTGTTCATGAAATTGATGTAGACTTCCTAGTTAAAAAACTTAACGAAAACAGAAAGTGAGTTTATATAAAAATGATAAAAAAGAAGCGGGATTTTATCCCGCTTTTTTTGATTAATTCAGCTTAGTTTTAATTAGCCCCTTTAGTTCATCCATCCCCTCTTTTTTCTTGGCTGAAACAAAAATCTCGTTTTCTTTAAGCTCAAATTTTTCTTCCAAAAGGTCGCACTTGTTATACACAACAATTCGATTTCTAGTTGCGCCAATATCATCAAGCACCTTATTCGTCACTTCCATGGAGCAGACAAAATACTTTTCCTTGTCATCTGTCAGCGAAGTTGCTGTTGGGTCTACAACATGCATGATAAGGTCGGCATCTCTTGCTTCTTCCAAAGTTGATGAAAAGGCGTCGACAAGCTCGTGAGGAAGTTCGGAAATAAAACCAACGGTGTCGGTGATCATAACCGTTTCTCCGTCAAGATAAAGTTTGCGACTTGTGGTGTCGAGCGTTGCAAAATATTTGTCGTCAGCATAGATGTTCTCTCGTGTCAGAACATTCAACAAACTGCTTTTGCCTGCGTTTGTGTATCCCACAATTGCAACTCTTTTAATGAGGTTTTTCTCACGCTCACGCCTATTAACATCACGGCGTTGCTTAATTTTTGCAATCTCTTTTTTAAGGAAATCTATCTCTTTTTCAAGAAGGCGTCTGTCAAGCTCCAACTTTGTTTCGCCAGGCCCGCGCATTCCAACGCCGCCTCCGCCATAACGCCCACTTGTGCCTTTAATTTCACTTAATCTTGGCAGATTATACAAATTTTGAGCAAGTTTAACTTGCAGTTTAGCTTCGTTTGTTTTTGCTCCACGCGCAAATATATCAAGGATAAGGCCCACGCGGTCAATAACTCTCACACCAAAAGCGTTTGAAAGGTTTTTAATCTGCGAGCCAGTAAGCTTGTAGTCAACAATGGCAACATCAACAGGATGAGATTTAATATACTGGGCAATCTCCTCCACCTTTCCGCTTCCAATAACTGTTGCACGCGAAAAATCTTTAACATTTTGCGAAAAAACTCCTTCCACCTCTAAATTAGTGGAAAGAGCGAGCCTTGTAATCTCGTCAGTTTTTCTGTTTTTACTTTCGCCTTTCTTTGTGAGCACAACAATAAGAAGTGCTCTTTCTTGCTTTTCGGCAGTTGAATATGTTTTCATGCTATAATGATAGCACATCTTTACTAATTTTAAAAAAGATTTTCGCTTTAAATTAAACTTTGTTCTCCGTCAGCCAGCACGCTAGGCTGAGAAGTTGAGATAATCACATTTTTCATTTTGCCATTTTGGTCAAGCACGCTAAACAGCCAGAACACATCATCAAAACCGCCAGAAAGGTTATCTAAAATTTTAAGATAGCACTCCCCCTTAAAATTCTTGCCCTCGCAAAGACTGTCAATATCCTCTTTCATGTTTTCATAGCCAAGCTCTAAAGCTTTATCCGCAGAAACAGCAAAGGTATTACTTTTGCAAATCATGTTCGCGCTTTCGTTCATGTATGAAATTGTAATCTCTTCCTGCCCTGTAAGCCTTTGTTCAATGTCTGCCATGTGCGTGCCAGTTTGATAGTTAAACTCTAAAAGAACATCTTTAGCCTCTCCGTCAATTGTGATCTTCACCATTTCATCATCACTGCCAGAAAGCTCGGCGATCACAAGCGCAAAATCAACCTTGTTTTCACTTTTGCCATCGCTTTTGTATGGATCCTCTCTCTGCCCAGACGCTATTGAAACAAGAAAATCATTATTGTCTGAAAAGTAATAAACATCACTCATTTCAGAAAGATTATCTTTCATAAGGCTAAGCTTGTCCACCTCGCCACAACCCGCAAGCATAGCTATAGGCGCAAGGCATAAGAGCGATATAGCCGAAATCTTAATAAATTTTTTCATAATTTCCTCCTTACACCTATTTGATGTTTTGAAAAATGCGAAAATGTGCTATAATTTGTCGTATGAGAAATTTATTGTATTATTATCAAAAAGCAATCAAAAAAGGCTTCGCACTTGGCGCGTTTAACTTTTCAAGCCTTGAAGGGCTAAAAGCGATTTGCGAGGCGGCTGAAAAAGAAAAAAGCCCTGTCATTGTCGCAGTCAGCGAAGGCGCAATGCGCTACATGGGCGAGAAATATATTATAGAATGCGTTAAAATTGCAAAAGCCGAATATAAAGCACCTATATTTTTGCACCTTGACCACGGCACAAGTTATGCTTCTTGCAAGAAGGCGGTTGATCTTGGCTTTGACAGCGTTATGATAGACGCCAGCGCTCTTCCTTTTGAAGAGAATGTGAAGCTTACAAAAAAAGTTGTGCAATATGCTCATAAAAAAGGCGTGCAAGTAGAAGCAGAACTTGGTCAGCTTAAGGGCATTGAAGACAATGTTTCAAGTGAGAACAATCATTTCACAGACCCGCAGCAGGCTTTAACCTTTGTTCAAAAAACCGGCGTGGACAGCCTTGCAGTTGCAATAGGCACAAGCCACGGCGCTTACAAATTTAACGGCAAAGCGGAGCTTAAATTTGACATTCTTTCTGAAATCGAAAAACTGCTCCCCAACTTCCCACTTGTACTTCACGGAGCTTCCTCAGTTGACCAAAAAATGGTGGAGCGCGTGAACAAGCTTGGCGGCAAGCTCGGCAAGCCTGTTGGCGTGGATGAAAAGCTGACTCACGAGGCAGTCACAAAACATAATGTTGTTAAAATCAACACGGACACAGACCTAAGAATCGCCTTCACCGCGGGCATTCGCGAGTCTTTAACCTCACATCCTGAAAACTTTGACCAACGCAAATTTTTAAAAGAGGGTCAAGAAAAAATGAGCGAAGTTGTATCACACAAAATGCGCTCACTGTTAAATTCTTCGAACCAAGCGTAAAATTGAAAAAGGACAAGTATACCTTGTCTTTTTTTTATCAGTTTAATTTCATTTTGTTAAAGTTTTTTCATTCGTTGCTTGAAAAATCATCAATCCAGTGGCATAACTAGAAGCGTTATCATTATCTTTGACAACTTGTATTCCGTTAATCGCAATACCTGCTTGTTCCAATAGCATTTTTAGTTTTTCTACAGTTAAATAGTTATAATAGATTTTGAAATTCTCGTTTAAGTCTTCCACAAATATTTGTTCACCGGATTTCTTTGGCATATCCATTATTATACAAAGCTTTCCATTTGGTTTTAAAACTTCCTTAAACATTTTTAATGTTTTAACTATATCTTCATCAGGCAAGTGAAATAAAACATCCTTTGTAAATATGCCATCATATAAATCAGTTGTTTCATACTCACAAATATCAGAATTTATAAATTCAATGTTTGGATACTTATTTCTTGCAATTTTTAACAATCCGTTTGAAAAATCAATACCTACAGCTTTAAAACCTAATTCACAAAAATAGTTGGTGAATTTTCCAGCGCCACAACCAACATCTAAGATTAACTTCCCGCCTAAACCTTTTACAAATTCATCAATATAAGGCTTGCAATAATCTATTTTGCTGTAGCTGTTTGCGTAAGCTTCGGCAATAGCATTATAGTCATCTCTTACAATTTTTCTTTTTTGATTATTTGTGTAATTCATTTTTTGTTCCTTTTTAATTTAATTAAATGTTTGAATTTTAAAATCTTTATAGACATTATATCATAAAATTTGAAATTTTCCCAATGTTTTAATAAACAGAAAAAAGACGAACTCTTAATTCTAAGCTCGCCTTTACTAACCTTTTCTACTGCAAAGTTATTAGTTTTTCGTCTTGCTTTCCGTCGCGAGTAAATTTCACGAGAACACTGTCGCCAGTCTTATATGAAAGCACAGCCTTTCTTAATGAAAGTAAATCTTTAATCTCAATTCCGCCAAATTCAGTGACAAGGTCGCCCTTCTTAACTCCCGCTTTTGCAGCAGGACCATCAGTGGAAACAACATACACTCCATCACTTGAAAGCTTTTCGCCATACACACGAGCGATATCGCTGTCAAAGCCGAAAATTCCTGCATAAGGCGAAGTGTAAGAAGAGTTTTCTTTTAACTGGCCAACAATCACTTTACCAATTTCAATTGGAATTGCAAAACCAATTCCCTCGCCCTCAGTGGCTTTCAAAGTGTTGATTCCGATTACTTGACCGCGACTATTAATAAGCGGTCCGCCAGAGTTTCCTGGATTGATTGAAGCGTCATGCTGAATTAAACTTTGCAAAAAGCTTGCCCCACTGCCAGAGTTCACTTCAAGAGTTCTATTTGTTGCGCTCACAATTCCGTGAGTTACAGTGTGTTTGAATTCAAGTGTCAGCGGAGTTCCCAGCGCATAAACCTCTTCGCCAATTTCAATGTTATCCGTAAAAGTGCCAAGATATGGAATCTCACGCGAAGAGCGCACAACAGCCAAATCTATTCCCGGATCAGTCCAAAGCACTTTGCCAGAGCCAGTTGTTTTGTCGGCAAAATAGAGGCTCACATTTTTTGCGCCCTCAACAACATGATTGTTTGTGAGGATTAACCCTCCGTCAGAAATGGCAACACCACTGCCAATTGCATAGCCGTCTGAAAGGTTAACTGAAATGCCAACAACCGCGCTTCTTGCCTCTGTCAACATCTCGCTTACTGATGATGAACTTTCTGTGGCAATTCGCCTTAAACTCATGTCTACATTTGGATCAGCCCCGTCATTTGCGCCGCAGCCAGAAAGTGCCACCACTGCCAGCATTGCTAAACTTAAACTTGAACAAAAAAATTTCTTCATACTTCTCCTTTTTAGGAAGCCAGTAGGAAGAAATCTTAAAGCTTGAATAATGTTCCGGGACTAGGCGACGCAACATCAATTTTAACATGCACGCCCTCAATTATGCCATAACTTTTAAGCTTTTCAGAAATGTAGTTAAAAGCAAGGTCGGGAGAGTTGTTTTCTTTGCTAAGGTGGGACAAAACAATTTGTCTTGATCCGCTTTCCACCAAGTGTTTAATCATAATCGCACACTCATCGTTGGAAAGGTGTCCGCTCCCGCCTGCAATTCTGTTTTTTAGAGCAAGAGGATAGCGACTCCCCTCCTTAAGCATAACTTTGTCATAGTTTGCTTCAAGATAAACCAGTTGACTTCCACGAATACTGTCAAGTATTCTGTCGTTAGTATGTCCAACATCTGTTAAAATACTTATCTTCGCTCCATTATTTTCAAAAACATAGCCATAGCATGGCACATCATGAGGCAGTTCGATTGCCGAAACCTGAACATCTCGCAAATTAAAATGCTCAGTTTCAAAAAAACGGCGATTCTTGGCAGGCGTTTTAAGAAGTTTAAACTTCATGTCATCCCACACCTTCTTGTGCGCAAAAATTGGAATGTTGTATTTAAAGGAAAACTCGTCCACACCTTTTATGTGGTCTGAGTGCTCATGAGTAACCAAAATAACGTCAATCTTGCTTGGGTCAACATTGATAAGACTAAGCCTTTTTTCAGCCTGAGCGCGTGAAATACCAATGTCAACCAAGATCTTGACATTTTCGCTTTCAACATATGTCATATTTCCATCACTGCCGGAGGCAAGACTTATCACTCGCATGGAAACATTTTATCACTTTATCCCACATTTTGCAAGCAAGGTAAAGAAATGGCACAAAAAAAAGGTGGCAATGCCACCCTCCTGTTTTCACTACTTATTCTCCAAAATCTTTTTGAGGAAATGTCCTGTGAAAGATTTTTCGTTTTTCGCAACCTCTTCCGGAGTGCCGGTTGCGACAACCTCACCTCCGCCCGAGCCACCTTCTGGGCCACGATCGATGATTTGGTCTGCGCACTTGATGACATCAAGGTTATGCTCAATAACAAGCACGCTATTGCCGTTGCCAACAAGTCTATTAAGAATTGCAACAAGTTTTTTAACATCGTACATGTGAAGCCCTGTTGTAGGCTCATCCAAGATATAGAAAGTTTTGCCGGTTTCACGCTTAGCAAGCTCTGTTGCAAGCTTCACTCTCTGCGCCTCGCCGCCCGAAAGAGTTGTTGCAGGCTGGCCAAGTGTGATGTAAGAAAGCCCGACATCATACAGCGCCTGCAATTTGTTTTTAATGGAAGGGATTGCATCAAAAAAGTTCAGTGCTTCTTCCACAGTCATATCAAGCACGTCATTAATTGTTTTGCCCTTGTATTTAACCTCAAGTGTTTCATGGTTATATCTCTTGCCTTTGCAAACTTCGCAAGGCACAGTTATGTCTGGCAAGAAATACATTTCAATTTCTTTCACGCCCGCGCCGTCACAGGCTTCGCATCTTCCGCCCTTAACATTAAATGAAAATCTGCTTGAAGTAAAGCCGCGCATCTTGGCGTCCGGAGTCGCTGCAAAAAGGTCACGAATAGGCGTGAAAACGCCAGTGTAAGTTGCTGGGTTAGAACGCGGAGTTCTGCCAATAGGCGCTTGGTCGATGCAAATAACTTTATCAACCTGCTCCACTCCCTCAATTTTATCAAACTTTCCATTTTCAAGTCTTGCACCGTTAAGAGCATTTGCAAGATATGGATAAATAACATTATTAACAAGGCTGGATTTTCCACTGCCCGACACGCCAGTAACTAAAGTTAGCACGCCAAGTGGCACAGAAACATTCATCTTTTTAAGGTTGTTTTCTGCCGCGCCATAAACCTTGAGATAGCCTGATGGCTTTCTGCGAGACGAAGGAATTTCAATTTTCTCATCGCCACGCAAAAATTTGGCTGTGATAGAGTTAGGGCTTTTAAGCACCTCTTCATATGGGCCATTTGCAACAATCTCACCGCCATGCACGCCAGCATAAGGTCCAACATCAACAATCCAGTCGGCAGCACGCATGGTGTCCTCATCATGCTCAACAACAATAAGTGTGTTGCCAAGATCCCTCAAGTTTTTAAGAGTGCCAAGCAGTTTTTCATTATCGCGCTGATGAAGTCCAATACTTGGCTCGTCAAGGATATATAACACTCCAACAAGCCCAGAGCCAATTTGTGTGGCAAGCCTAATTCTTTGCGCCTCTCCACCTGAAAGTGTTTCAGCAGAGCGCGAAAGAGTAAGATAGCCTAAGCCAACATCTCGTAGGAAAGTTAGCCTTGCTTTAATTTCTTTTAAAATGCTTTCAGCAATGTTCATTTTGTATTTTGAAAGTTTAAGATTTTCAACGTATGGCAGAAGCTCGCTTACTGGCATATCACAGAAGTCGATGATGTCCTTGCCATCAATTTTAATGGCAAGCGCCGATTCATTTAATCTTTTTCCATGGCAAAGTTTGCAAGTTTGGTTTCTTAAAAACTTGCCAATTTCAAATCGCATAAACTCACTTTTTGTTTCAGCAAGTCTGCGCTTTAAGTTGTTGATAAGCCCTTCAAAGCTAAGTGCGTGGCTGCCTCTAAAACGCTCTTCCATTTTGTTGCGATGTTCGCTGCCGAAAATGTCCATTTTCTCGCCACCATTACCATAAAGGAAGATGTCAATAAATTTTCTTGGCAATTCATTTACTGGCTTATTAAGCGGGATGTCATATCTTTTGGAGAGCGCGTCAAAGTATAACTTTGCCATGCTGCCCTCTTCATATCTCCAACCTGTCAGATTGAATGCACCCTGCTCTACAGACAAATGTGAGTTTTTAAGAACAAGAGCCTCGTCTATATCGGCAATCTCGCCGAGCCCAGAGCAGTTTGGACAAGCTCCAAAAGGTGCATTGAATGAGAAAAGTCTTGGAGAAATTTCTTCCAATGTCCAGCCACAAGTTGGGCAAGAATAGTTTGTTGAATAAAGCTCCTCCGCCCCGTCAAAGTCAACAATACTGAGCCCGTCAGTAAGCTTAAGTGCTGCCTCCAAGCTTTCTGTCAATCTGCTGCCCATGCCCTCTTTTAAAACAAGCCTGTCAATTACAACTTTAATTTCATGCTTAATATTTTTATCAAGAACAATCTCTTCGTCAAGAGTCCACATGTTGCCGTCAACAACAACTCGCGCATACCCGCTCTTCTTAAGGTTTTCAAAAAGTTTTGCAAACGCACCCTTTTCTTTTCTCACCACTGGGCTTAGGATTGTAAGCTTAGTTCCCTCTGGTCGCGACTTAACATCCTCGACAATTTGGTCAATTGTCTGGCGGGCAATAGCCTTGTGGCAGTGCGGACAATATGCCGTTCCCACACGCGCGAACAATAATCTGAGATAGTCATATATTTCTGTCACAGTTCCCACGGTTGAGCGAGGGTTGTGGTTGGTTGTTTTTTGATCTATAGAAATCGCTGGCGAAAGCCCCTCAATAGTTTCAACATCTGGCTTTTGCGCCTGACCCAAAAACATTCTTGCATACGAAGAAAGGCTTTCAATATATCGCCTCTGCCCCTCAGCAAAAATCGTGCCAAAAGCAAGCGAGCTTTTTCCAGATCCGCTCACACCAGTAAAAACAATCAGTTTATCTCTTGGAATTGTAAGGTCAATATTTTTAAGATTATTTTCCTTAGCCCCAATAATTTTAATATTTTCGTCCATTTTTAGTCCTTTTTATTAAAATAAATGTGTTTTTTGTTTAATTATCTTTTTTGCCCAATCTCTTTTTAAGTGCAAGAATTTTGTTTCTAAGCTCAATTGCTCTTTCAAAGTCAAGCGAGTTAGACGCGAGTTTCATCATTGATGACAACCTTTCAATCTCAGCTGGAATGTCTTTCTTAGCAATGTCTTTATCAGAAACTTTCTTAGTAATTTCAAGCGTATTCTTAACATCTTTCTTGATTGTTTGAGGAACAATGCCGTGCGCTTTGTTATAAGCCATTTGAATTTCTCTGCGCCTATGCGTTTCGTCAATTGCACGCTTCATTGAGTCGGTGATTTCGTCGGCATACATAATAGCTCTGCCGTTGGCATTTCTCGCCACCCTTCCCACAGTTTGGATAAGCGCTCCCTCTGAACGGAGGAAACCTTCTTTGTCCGCATCCAAAATTGCAACAAGCTCAACCTCTGGCATATCAAGCCCCTCTCTTAAAAGGTTGATACCCACAAGCACATCAAACTCGCCAGTGCGCAAGCCGTTGATAATTTCCACACGCTCCATTGTGTCAATCTCAGAATGCAGATACTTAACTTTAAACTTTCTATCGCCTAAATATGTGGTTAAACTTTCCGCCATTTTCTTTGTAAGTGTTGTCACAAGCACTCTTGCCCCGCGTGAAATCGTGCCTTTAATCTCGCCTATTAAATCATCAATCTGATTTTTGGATGGGCGCACTTCAATATGCGGATCTAAGAGTCCAGTTGGACGCAAAATTTGCTCTGCCACCTGTCCCGCACGCTCAAGCTCATATTTTGCAGGAGTTGCAGAAACATATAAAGTTTGTCCCAGCCTTTCATTAAATTCCTCAAACTTAAGTGGGCGGTTATCTCTTGCTGCCTCCAGTCTAAAACCATATTCAACAAGGCTATTCTTTCGCGCTCTATCGCCATTAAACATAGCCCTCACTTGAGGAAGCGTCATGTGGCTTTCATCAATGATTGTTAAAAAGCCTTTTGGAAAATAATCAATAAGCGTGAAAGGTGGCTCGCCCGGCTGACGGCCGTCAAAATATCGCGAGTAGTTTTCAATACCACTGCAGTAGCCAAGCTCTTGCATCATTTCAAGATCGTATGCAACACGCTGACCAATGCGCTCAGCTTCAAGTGGCTTGTCCTGATCTTTGAAATCTTGAATTGCCTTTTCGCGATCGGCAGAAATTTCACTGATCGCCTTCTTTAATTTTTCGTTTCCAACAGCATAGTGGGTTGCAGGATAGATTGCAGCATAACTCACTTCGTTAAGCATGTTTCCAGTGACAGGGTCAAACTCATAAATCTTTTCAATCTCATCGCCAAAAAAGCGCACCCTAATTGCCATTTCAGATTGGTTAGCTGGAAAAATGTCAAGAGTGTCCCCCTTTGCCCTAAATGTAGAACGCTTAAAATCCATTTCGTTGCGTGTGTACTGAATGGAGATAAGGCGGCGAATGATCTCATCTCTATCCACCAAGTCTCCCTTGCGAAGTGATATGTGCAAGTTGTAATATTCCTCAGGGCTGCCGAGACCATATATGCAAGAAACAGAGGCAACAACAATTGTGTCTTTCCTCTCTAAAAGAGATGATGTTGCAGAAGAGCGAAGTTTGTCAATCTCTTCATTTATCGCCATGTCTTTTTCGATGTAAGTATCGGTTGAAACAATGTAAGCCTCAGGCTGATAATAATCATAATAAGAAACAAAATATTCCACTCGGTTTTCTGGGAAAAACTCACGGAACTCATTGCATAACTGTGCCGCCAATGTTTTGTTGTGTGCAATCACAAGCGTTGGTTTTTGAACTTTTTCAATGATGTTTGCCATAGTGTAAGTTTTT
>CAZQPZ010000012.1:0-10998 GCA_964595395.1 uncultured Lachnospiraceae bacterium
GTGGAAGAAGAAACTTTTGTTGCGCCATTTATTGAGATATTATTTTGATTTTCAATGGTAATTAAATTATTCATTTTACCTCCTAATTAAATATATTTTTTTGCTTAAAACGTTATGCTAAAAAAATGGTTTATGATATATTAATTTTAAGGAAATAAAAAATATGGAAAAAATTGAAATAAAAATTGAAAAAAATCAAAAAATTCGTGATTTTTTATTAAATTATGGTTTTTCTAAGGCTGAAACAAATAAAATTATTAAAAATAAAGATGTTAAGGTTGATGGAAAAAGACTGGGAGAAGATGACTTTCTTTTTGCGGGGACAACGGCTGTTGTTTTTGCTTCAGCCAAGCCGCAAGCAAAGTTTAAAATTATTTTTGAAGATGAAAATGTGATTGTGCTTGACAAGGGCGCAAACATTGAAGTGCAAGGCGCGGGCAGCCTTGAAAGTTTAATTAAAGGCTCGCGTGCTGTTCACAGATTAGATCGTAATACAACAGGTGTCATGATTATGGCGAAGAATTTAGAGTGTGAAAACGCCCTAAAAGAGGCTTTTAAGAACAAAGATATTGAGAAAAAGTATGTTTGTGAGGTTGCAGGACAGCCAAATTTCACTGGAAAAAAGGTGGAAGGATATCTTGTGAAAGATCCTGCGCGTAGTGAAGTAAAGATTTTTAACAACTTTGTTCAAAAGTCCGTGAAGATTGAAACAAAGTTTACAACGGTTAAATCTGGAGAAATGTCAAGTCTTGTGGTGGCGGAATTGTTGACAGGAAGAACACACCAGATTAGAGCGCAACTTGCATTCTTAGGTTATCCAATTATTGGCGATGGGAAATATGGAAAAAATGAAATTAATAGAAAATTTAAAGAAAATTATCAAAAATTACATTGTTTTTCATTAAAAATAAAAAAAATAAATAAAAAATTTGAATATTTAGAAAATAAATCATTTATTTCAAAGCCAGAATGGGCAAAAAAATATATTTAGAAAATTTTTAATAAACCTAATTTTATTTAACTATATTTTATTTATATATATAAATTTATTTGATAATTTATTGCGAAAAGTGTTAAAATAAAAGCGTGAAAATTCGAAAGAAAAAAGTAAGCGCTTATATCGTGTCAGCCCTCACCGCTACGGTGATGGGTTTATTTTGTTTTGCGGGCTGCAGAGACGCTTTTTCATACAACGGCTCTTTCACAAGAAATGAAATTGTTTTAGAGGTTGGCCAGGAGCTTGACCCTTTCAACTACTTTGAAGGCGGGAAGAACATAAGCTTCACTTCATCTAATTCGGACATATTGAAAAAAACTGAAAACAAAAATTTTGAAGCGGTCGCTTCCGGCAAGACGACAATTGTTGCTAAGACAGGCAATACAACAGTTGACGCTGCAAGTGTTTACATAAAATATTCTTTCTTAACTCCAACCAACTTGAAGGTTAATAATGACGGCCTTATAACTTGGGACGCTGGCTCAGTTTATTTTGACGGACAAAACTTTAATCCAACTTACAAACTTAAGATCGTAAACGGGTCGGAGCAGTTTGAGGCAAATTCGCTGGCAAACTCGTATCAACTTACAACTGCAGGAGATTACAGCGTAAGTGTTATGAGCGCGGGCAATAATGATATTTTAGCGTCAGGATATAGCAAACCAATTTCTTTCAAATTTGACATGTACACAGTGAGTCAAGAATTCACTTTTGAAAGCGAGGAAGAGTTTGACTCACAAAACGGCACTTTTAGCTGGGGACAGAGCGGTAGTGCAACCCTTGAGGTTGACGGCGCAAAGTTTAGCCTCAACAATCAAAGCAAGCAGTACAATTTTGGCGGTTATGAAGAAGGCGAGCAGATTGAAGCAAAGCTATATTTCTCAAACTCAACCTTTGGCGACAGTAAAACTATTTCTAAAACAATCACAAAACTCAGAACAAGCGAAATGGCTGAAAACAACGGCGAGCTTTCTTGGTCTCAAACAAACGCAAAGTTAATGCTGCTTAGTGTTTACAATGTTGTAACTCAGAAAACAAAATTTTTAAAGGAAAGCGAATCTTCCTCTATCTTAGCGGGACTTGATGAGGGAATTTACAATGTTCGTTATCAAGCAATCGGCAGAGAGGGCTATGCCAATGGCAACGTTAAAACTTTTGCTTATGCTGTTGGAAAACTTAAAAACATTGAAACTGAGTGCGAGAGAGTGGGCGATAAACTTAAAGTTACATTTACTTCAAACTCTCCATACAGCAAAAGTTTTGTTGTAAAACAGAACAGCACGGCAACTGTTTTTGATTTTACAGGCGAAATGGAAGATGGCAAGTACACCCTTGTTCATGAATTTGATTTAATGGAAGGCGAAAACATTTTCTCTGTGCAAGCACTTCCAACTCTTAACGGCGAGGACTTTACGTTTGGCAATCGCAAAGCAAGATGTGCAGTTAAGAGCGATGAAAAAATTTTTATGAGCGCTTATAAGCTTGCAGAAATATCAAACTTAAAACATTCTCTTGACGGAGAAGCTTCAGTTTTAACTTTTGATAAAGTTGAATTTGCAAACAAATTTGAAGTTTTAATTAACAACATTAAACTTGAAAACATTAAGCCTGAAGACAATGAAAGCGCCACATCACTTAATCTGGGCAAGATAACAAAAAGTGTTTATGGCGGAAGCGGCACTTTCAATATTGAAATAATTGCTTCAAGAGAAGCTGCTGAAAATGAAATTGTTCTTGAAAGCAGTGCTTTAAAACAGCTGACAATGCTTGACGCTCCAAGCGGACTTAACCTTAACGGCGGAAAGCTTACTCAAAGCAAGTATTCATGGAATGAAAACTCTGAGGCAAAATTTGCTTACGATTTATATAAAACAAACGCAAGTTTTGATATTGATGGCGTAACCGCTCAAAACGAGCATACTTCAAACAACTTCTCACAAGAATTTGTTGCTGGATATTATGTTATCGAAATAAAAAGTTTGCCAATTGATGAAGACAATTTCCTTCCAAGTGAAGATGTGTACAGCGACAAATTCTTCTACGCAGAGGCGATTGAAAAAACTCCAATCAAGATTGAATATGATGAAAATGTTGCCAGCCAAACTGGACGAAGTGGATATGTTTTAACCTTGCAAACCGTTGAGTTTGGATATCAATATGAAATTTTTGTAGACAACGCAAAAGTTGGCGAAGTTTACAATGACAGCGGGGATAAAGAAACTCTTACATACTATTTTACTGACACTTATAAATTTGAGGACATAACTCACTCTTATAAACTTGAGGTTAAAGCGCATGCTAATGGCGAGGCGGAGGAAAATATCCACCTAACTTCAACTTCCACATTGATTCTTGAAAAGCTTGTTATGTCGGACAAATATAAGGTTTCAGCCGATAGTAAAAACGTTGAGATCACTAATGCAGACGATAACGCTAAAATGGAAGTTACTGAAAGTGGCAAAGTGCTGCTTACAACAGAGGCTGGCGAAAACGGCAATGTTTCAATTGATGAGTTTGACGGTGTGTTCTATATCAAAGCAAGGCTTTTAGGATATAATGACGGCTTTGACGAATTTACAACAGATGGCAAAATTAAACTTTCAAGTGAAGTTAAAACATTTACTTTCCACAGAAGCGCAACTCCAACCAACTTAAATTATTCAAATGAGGTTGTAACATTCAACCACAATGATCAATTCACTTCATATAGCGTGAAGATTGTTGTTACAACAGTAAACGGAAGTGTTGAATCAGAACTTTCCGTTAAAGAGCTTTCTGTGGATGAGCAAGAGTTTAATCTTGAAGATGAAATAAAAGATCTTAGAGAATCTGTTTTTAGCAGTTATTTTGATCAAAAGATTCAAATTAAACTTTCACTTTTTGCAAATATCTCTAAAGAAATTGGTGGCGTTTGGTATCTCCCTTCAAGAAATGCAACTTTAAGATATAACGCGGAGGCAACTGAGCTTAGCATTAATAGACTGGAGCCAGTAGCTCTTGAATATAAAGAGGCAGATAAGAAAATTGTTTGGGCAGGCGTGGAAGCAGACAACCCTATGTATGACGTTTACTTGGGTGATGAGCTTCAAGCAACTGTAACCTCTAAGAACTCCGACGGCTTGTATGAGTATAGCCTTGCAAAACATGACTTTTCAACTGAAGGGGATCACATCTTCTATGTGATTGTTAAGAGTGATAACTCGCTTCATTCTGAAAAATCTAAGCAAATCAATTTCCACAAAATCTCGGCTATTGACACTCTCAACATTTACAGTAGGAATAATGAGTGCTACGCATCTTTTGATCTTGTGAATGTGGAGCTTAGAAACATTGATGAGATTGTGGTTAACGATCAGAGTATCGCTAAAAGACAAGAGTTTAAACTGAATGCTGATGAGTTTACTATTGTTGTTAAAGGCATTAACTTTGAATCGAACGGAAACAAAACTTACTATATTTCAAGTGACCCTTCAACATTCACAATAAGAGAGCTTGCTCTAGGCGAATACAGCGCTAATGTGCAAATTCAAAATAAGAAAATTAGCTGGGATGCTTATAGTGATGTTGCGTCAGATTGGTTATTTACACAACCAACCAGCGGCAATCTTGCATACGCTCTTGAGATATACGATGATAGAGGAAGCATTGTAAAAGAAATTAATGATATTAGCACCGCGGAATATCTGCTTACAGAAGATGAACTTGTAAATCTTACAGCGGGTGGATACACATTTAAGTTGTATGCTTATATTAAGAACTATCAAATCAGTCACTCGGGCAAAGGTCGTTATGGACGAATTCTTTTAGACGAAAATGTGGCGTTTAACAAACTTTATAATGTTGAAAATCTTGAAGCAAGCATTGAAACAGCACAAGTTTCAATTGACGACGAACTTGCAAAAACAGTAAATCTTGCTTGGGAATATGACGAGCTTTCTGGGATTACCTTTAATGTTTTTGTAAACGGCGAGCTTGCACTTAACACAGCAGAAAAGAATGTGGCGCTTAGCCAAAGTTTATTCACAAAGGACGAAAACCTAGTAACAGTTGTTGCCGTTAGTGATGTGGCTGTGCAGTCAAATGGATCTGCAGTGTCAGTTTTCAAATTTAAAGAGCTGGCTGCCAACATGCTGGACAGCGGCACACTGGAAGTTGAAATTGCCGCGCAGCCAATTCCAAGTGAGGGGCTTATTATAGAGCTCACTATTGGCGGACAGACAAAAACAATTTATAAAACAAATCTTCCAAACACGCAAAAGGCTTCCTTTGATTTAAGCGAAAACATTAATGGCGCGTCAGGCGACTACTCAATTAGAGTAATTCATAAAGCGGTCAGCGCTCCAAACATTATTGTGCCAAATGAAAGCGCAGCAAGTGTAAGTGGAAAAGTGCTTGCAATGCCAACCTTTGTACAAGATGAGTCTGGAATGACAATAAGCTCTACTGACGAGAATGTAACTTTCCATGTTCGCGGAGTTAAACTTGACGGCGCGCTCTTCCAGTTTGAAAAGACATTGGAAGCAAACCGCTTTGACTATCCAGATGAGTGGAAGTCTGGCGACTATCAACTTATTGTTTATGCAACACTGGCGGGCAGTGTTGATTCTTGGACTGGAGAAAGCGCAATTCAGGAAATTGCTGTTAGACGAATTGACAATGTTGATGAAATTGTGTTTACAAGAGATTATTCAAATTTTGAACACACTTTAGTTTCAAGTGTGATTGAAAACTACAAGTTTATTACTCTTTCATGGGACCCTATTGAAAATGCGAGAGGTTATGAAATTTCTGTTTGCCTTGGCAATAACAGACTCGGCACTTTCACAACCACACAAAACACTACAGACCTATTTTCAGTTTTGAGTGCAATTGATGTAGACTTTACATACGGCGGAAAATATGTGTTTAAAGTTGTAACCCTTGCAGACTTTGCTGAAATTAACGAAACAAACAACATAAACACAAATTCACAACTTCTTACTTTTGATGTTACAATTTTAAGCAGTGAGATTAGAGATATAGAAGCTTCATCAACTGGAGAGCTTACATTTAACTACTCAGCTGCTATAAATGGTCAAGAGGCAGAGGCTGCGTTCCTTGCCATCAAGAGCGATAAAGAGTCTCAATCCGTAAAACTTAAAAAACCTCAGACAAGTTATGTCGTAAAAGGACTTGAAGATCATCCGCTCGTAGGTCAGCTTGATATCGCTATAATCCCAATGGCAACTGAGGAGAACACACAAAGATCGAATGACAAAGTTTTAATTGACGGACATATTACTTCTAAAACAATATATAAACTTCAAAACATTTCCGATATAGTCTTAGACCATAGCGACGGAATGATTAAAATCTCTCTTCAAAATGAGGGAATAACTAAGGACAGAGAATTTTATGCTAAGGCGTTTATTGATGGCGTTGAACAGACTGTTCGTTTGACTGAAGTGAACAACGATGGAAATGTTCTTTACTCAACACTTGCAATTGATCTTGCAGAAAAATTCCCGCTTGCAGAGGGAAAATTTAAATTTAGCATTTACAGTGTTGTGGAAGGAGCGCTGAGAAGTGATGAGTTTGAAACAGCTTTTGAATATAAGCACAGCAATAACACAGTCGTCATGGAAAAGATTAGTGAAACTGAGGATTACTTGCTTATAAGAGAAAGTGACATTACGGACAACCAAACTTCGAACATTTCAAAAATTCATGCGCGACTTATAAGTTTTAACAAATTTGAGTATGGCAACATTAATGCCATTAAAGGCTATTGGAGAATTCATACATATGTGAACGAGCTTAACAACACAGTGGTTGAAAAATCGTTCTCCATAAATTATCCAACCAATGTTGATGAAAATGAAGATGAAGTGTTTGCTTGTTATGCAATTAATATCACAGAATTTCTTTCAGAAATGAAAGAGGGAGTGTTGGGACTTCAATTAGGATATGTAACCCGCAACGATGACTTCACTGTTGTTAAATACAGCGATGTGTTAACCTACACAAAACTTGCTGCTCCAGAAAACTTAAAAATAGATCTTGGAAATTTGAAGTGGGATAATTCTACTTCGGCTAACACAGGTTTCTTCTTATACTTTGAAGATGTTGACAATGAGGATCTGGCTTCGGCAGAAAAAGTTAAAATAAGCTCTGCTGATGCAACTTACTATCTTGGCGAAAACATAACAAGAACGGGAACATTCAATGTTAAACTTCAAGGAATATCAAAAGAAATAGGCGTGCTGCCTTCTGATATTACAACTTTGAAAGAAGTGCGCAAACTTAACCCAATTGCAAACGCACTAACTGTTGATGAAAATGGCGTTCTCTCACTTGACTTTAACGATCCAAGGGCATCAACTGAACGAAATCTGGACAGTATTGAAGGAATGCTCGATAAGCGTAACACAACTTCGATTTTCGGAGGACCTATAACCTTTGCAAGCAGATTGCTTAACGATAGGCTTGTGTATCCATTTGATTTGGTGCTTAGAGAAATTTCAAACATTAAATTCAATTTAAGATTTACAAACACTGACCCTAAAGACAAAAACTTTGGAAATGTTTATTTCACAACTGTTGACGCCGACAGATTGCTTTCACGTTTAGATGAAGACACAATAAAAGAATTAAAGCTTGCGCAAAGCGCAGCTAACAGCAGTGCGCTTTTAGATATCATACAAATACTGGAAGATCCTAGTCTGTTCACAGGTGTTGCAAGCTCAAGCTGGCTATTTGATGAAGTTGGAGCAGGTGAGAGTGGCAAATATAATTTCTACAGCGCTGAAAGAATCCCAGCCGGCATATATGACATTGCAATTCAGCAGCAAGGGTCAGAAGTGGCTAATACAATCAGCTCTGAATATACAACAAGCGGAAAAAGTAAAGGCATTACACTTGAGGCATCGCCTATGACAAGGGTGGAGGCACAACCTATTAAAGATAAGGTTACTAAGAATTACTTTGTGAAATTCCAGCCTGTAAAAAATGGAGACGGTTTCTACAACTCTTACACGCTTACACTTAAGAATAAGCTTAACAGCGCACAAGTGATTGACTTTACAATCACATGCGACGGCGAAAAGTGGCACCGCTCTAACTTTAGCGGAGAAAATATCGAGCTTAGCAAAAACAGCGACGGATATGTAATCATTCCTTTAAACGGCGAAAATGGAATAGCTTTTGATGAAAACATTATTGATATTCATAAAAAGAGCGCACAGCTTATTGGAAACGAGTTTGTTGCAAATGTTTATGTAAATGGCGATAGCACTCATATAAATGGAAAAAGCGAAAGCGTTGACATTTCATTCTTAAAATTTAATATAGATTCACTTTCACTTTCAAATGGTGTGTTCTCTTGGAGTAAATTTAACAATGCTCAAACAACCGTTATTTATAAGATAAAAGACAATAACACAAATGCGATAACTCCTTCAGATCCGTCCTTTACACCTTCCAATCCTGGAGAGTATGAATACATTTCATTTGCAAACTTGGGCACAAGCTCTGATTTCTCAGTTATTGTGGATAGCCCAGTTTACACAATTAATAATTTAACAAAACTGACAGCTCCGAAAATTGACATTATAAATGGAATCATGCGAATAACCGATCAAACGCCTACTACAGTTGACCCTAGAAATACTAAAGAAATTACTTTGGCGGTTAATACTACTGACATAAAACTTTCTTTCGTGCAAGAAAGAAACAGCGACGGACAGATTATTGTTGAACATATCACTGGTGTTAACACTCTTACAAGTGCAGACGGGGATAACTATCGTTTTGGTCTTGCAGAGAGAACTGCAAACATGTACACCGCAAGAGTTGCCGGCGACAGTTTTGATTTGTCGGATCCATCCAAGTACAAACTTGATGGAAATGATCAGTCTGGATACACGATCAACATTAAAGAACTTATAAACAAAGATGGAAACGTGCTGCTCCAGTCTGACCCTTACAATTTGGAAGCATCTAAGCTTGCAATGAGCGGAAACATTTATGCAAACAGTGACGGCGACGTTGCTTGGGGAGAAACATATGCTCATCCGGAGAGCGTTCAAATTGCTTATGAGGTTGAGATAGACTACTATTACAACACTAAATCATCGGGCTTAGCTGGCGGCGGAACATGGCAGATTAACCAAGGTGCTACTCAAAGATTCTATACAACCAACAACTATATTGATGCTCGCAAAATTGTTGACCCAACAAGCGACGAACATAAATATAGAATTTGGGTGCGTGCAAATGCTTATGTAACAACAGATCAAGGGCTTGGCTACATCACAACAGAGGAAGGACAAACTTTATATCTTGCAAAGAGTTTACAGTATTTCCAAAATTATTACATCCTTGCGGGCGAATTGTATTACACAAGTGAAACCACATTGATTGAAAGAACGGCTGCTGTTGGAAATAATGAATTTGATAATGAATTTAAGATAACAAATAAAGGAATTGTTCAGAATAGTCTTAGTGATGGCGAGCTTACATGGAAGATAAAAGCTTACAACAACACAAGATTTACTCTTTATGCAATCAGCGGAAATGACAGAATTAAGCTTGAAGGCGCAGCACTTCCAACAAATGAAAACAATACTTCTTGGACCTTTGCTTTATCTGAAGAAAAGCAGCAACTCTTTACTGATAGAGATTACAATATTGAAATTGTAGCTGTTGAAAATGGAAAGATAGAGTCTAGACAACTGCTTTTACTTGGCAGTGAAAGCGTAAAAATTATGCCTGTGATAACTCAGTCTAACTATGAAACCGAGATTGAAAGCGCGTCTAGCGAAAAGAGCGTTCACACAATTAACTTTGCAAATTACTTTGCTGAGTCAAAAATTGAGGATGGCTCAGAAGCGATTGAAGTTACCTACAGCGAAGATGGAAGAGCGGACCAAACACAAATAATTCGTTCTATAAGCAAAGTGCTTAGAATTGTTGTAAGTGAAAATGAAAGCGACTTAAATAAAAATGAGGCTAACACAATTTATGTTAACAGTAATAAAATTCCTTCTGGAATTAGTTTAACACTTTGGCCAAAACCAATCAGCAGAAAAGATGTGCTTAAAGCATATAAACCTACTGTTATCACATTAAACACTGCTTCTTGGGCGGAGGGCGACAGCTTCTACTTCGATGGGCAAAGCGACACATTCTACTGGACATATAATGCAAAATATGGTGATAGGCTTAATATTAACGCACCAGTCTATCAATACAATAATGGATCTTACGAACTTTGTGGCGTTGAAAAAGGCGATAAAATCAGCACAAACAGCAAAGAGGTTTGGATTGAAGAGCTTGAATATTTCCCTGTTTTGTGCGATGGCAAAATATACTATATTCGATATCAAGATGTGTTAATAGAAGACGGAAATGTTTATCCTGCTAAATTGGAAAATGTTTCAGTTGAAGTTTCGCTTTATTTAAAATCAGGCAAACATTATAGCAATGCAGATATAAAACTAACAGAAAATGGTTTGTATAAAAAGGTTGGCTCAAGTTGGATGGCGATATCAAAAAATAGCTTCCTTCCACTTACAATGAAGGTATGGGAAGTAAAGGCGAAGTTTGATTTTAACGAAACAGAACAAACTTATTATCTTCCAATAAACAGTCTTTCAAAAGAAGGACTTGGCTATATCTTCACAGTGCAGAGAGATACTCAATTGTATGTGGATGAAGATTTGACACTTGCTCCATACATTGCTCCGTCTCAAATAAAAGTTGTGGACTATAATTCATCAAAGCCATATCAGGAAGTTGAATATAATGGTGCAACAATCTATATCCGCACTTCAGATATTAGCCATGAAATTAATTCGGAAGATATTTTGGATTCAAGACCTCAGGACATTGTTTTTAAAGTGACAGTGGTAACTGAATATAAATACGAATTATCAGGAAACAAATATACTGTTACTTCAACAAGAGAGTATGACAATATTCCGCTTCTAGTCGATTTTATATATTCTGAATTTTCCGACAAT
>CAZQPZ010000013.1:0-10923 GCA_964595395.1 uncultured Lachnospiraceae bacterium
CCTTGTTTTTGGAAGGAATAATAGCCTTTTGGAAGTAAGAAATTAAGCTCAAAATTAACCTTTTTTTCTTGCATGGAAGTGTTTAAAAGCTCCACGATTGTATTGTGTCCTGCCAGCATAAATTCGCGAGTGAAGTAAGAAACTTCATCCGAAATGCCATAACTTTCAAGATAGAAATCATTAAGAATTCGAGTAGGCTGAACGGAGTTTATTTTGATGAAATTTTCGCTTTCTTGAAGGTCAAATTTTAGCCCAGATTTATAGTTGACATTAAGTTTTTTAACCTCTTCATCTTGTGAGATTATTGCACCTAATTTATCAGCGTGCTTCTGAGGATAAGGCAGAACGAGATTAAATTTTACAGCCTTTTTGGCCTGCAAAAAGCACCTTTTCATAAGTCTTGTCAGAGGCTTGTCAAAAACAAAAACTGGAAGAGTTGGATCAACCCCCTCTGCAATTACTTTGTCAAGATCTACACTGCTTTCGCAAATCGGAGCATGGAATTTCACTCTGTTAATAATCAGCCCCACCATGTTAAAAATATAATCTTTTCTTTTCATAAGTTGATGTTTGACAATTAAAAAAAATTTAAACAGGCTGTGTCTGCTACCATTTACAAAACCAAGTGCTATCCAATAGATTCTTCGGCTGCCCGCCTCAGAATGACATAGACAGAGTGGTGCAGTTATAAAATATGCGCAAATGAGCTTTGGGAAAAGGCTTTGCCATTTTATACACCCGCTTGCTTAGAATTTCAGCTTCGGATGGCAGTGTTGAATTAAAATAAAAGCCCGCGAAGGCGAGCTTAAAATTTTATTCTAGCGTAGTCTAACATTGGCGGAGAAGGGCTTTGCCCGGCGTCAACTGAGGGAAATTCTTTAGAATTTGCCCGAAGGAATGTTAGACTAGCCCCTTCAGCGGAGGGAGATTGGGACGGGGAAACAAAATTTTAGCGGTTAGCCAAAGGCGTGCCCGCGTAAAAATTTTGGTGCCTCCCCAGTAGTCAGTTAAACTATAAGCCGAGTTCTGTATCATATGGTCATCTATCTAGACCTTTTGTTGCCAAAAGGTTCAAGCGGTGTTTTTGAAGGGCGCGTAAGACGTCGCTAATGCCCTTACTTAACCTTGCATCGGGTGGGGTTTACAGAGCAGGCTGTGTTGCCACAGCCTCGGTGAGCTCTTACCTCACCTTTCCATCCTTACCTACTTGCGTAGGCGGTTTATTTCTGTTGCACTTTCCTTAAAGTCGCCTTCACCAGCCGTTAACTGGCACCCTGTCTTAAGATGCTCGGACTTTCCTCACTTTGCTCTTAACAAGCAAACTGCGACCACATGTTTAACTGACGGATAATATTATATCACAATAAAGTAAATTTGTCAAATTAAATAAAATAATAAAGCGCCAGCAAAGAACGGCTGGCGCTTTTCGTGAAAAGTAGATACTTTAGCTTACTGTAAAAAGAAGTCTGGCTTTAGCTGATTTCTTTTCGCCTGTGAAACCTTGGATAACGCCATCTTGCGACACTTTAAGTGAAACACCATATTTGGCAAGATCCATTGCAGCAGCAAGCCTGCCGCCACCGCCTAAAGATCCCGCTTCAATTTTAAGGATAGCGCCCGCTGCAATGATTGTTCCGTCAAAATCTAAGATTGTCGCGCCGTCCATGGCAATAATCTCTTCCCTAAGTTTTCTGTTAAGTTCATGGAATTTCTTGCCCTCTATAATCTGTTTTAGGCACTCTGCTTTATAGCAGTTATTATGCTTAAGAAACTCATTATAATCTAAAGAATAAAATTCTTTGGTCTTTTCAGCTGAGGAAAGATTATAAAGCTTGTCAGCTTCCTCAAGCTCAATTTGACGCTTTAAGTTGTAATAGTTTTCATCCAAAATATCTCGCGCGTCCACATGCGACAGAGCTGCCTCGGCCGTATCACGCTTAAGATAAACGATAAGCCCGCCTGAATAGCGGAAAGAGCAATCAATAGCAGAAAGATAAATGGCGCGACGCACCTCTTTTAATGAGTGTGCCGCTCTAAAGGAAAGAAGCTGAATAACTTCTTCGTGGCTATAAATAAACCACTGTCCGCGGCGTTTTGCAAACATAAGCGTGCGGTTTTTAAAGATAAGAAGGTCACCAGTTTCTGTTAAAGCAATTCCCACCTTCTTCTCGCCACAATATTTTGCAACATAGTTAAATTCTTGAGGCGCAGTTGAAGCATAATTTCTCACCTTTTCAAGAGAAACATAGCCCATTAAATAGCCACCACGGTTAAATTCAACAAAGCTGTTTTTACCGTCTGATAACAACGCGAAAAAGTCACTTGAAAGCATGTTTGTGTAATGAAGAGGCAAACTTTCATCCACCTGCTCGGAAAGATTTAAAATAATTCCAAAGTTAATTTTTTTGCCTTCATATGTTCTATCGCTCCAAGATGAAAGCGCGCTTACAAGCCCCAGCATAGTTGAAGATGCAGAAAGAGCAACGCTGTCACACACCGCCTTTTCAATAGCCTGCTTGTAAAGAGTCATTTGATAAACATCGCTCAAATTTGGGACTTCCGAAACATCAGCGATTTCTTTAATTATGTTTTTTAAAAGATTTAATTCAAATGGTTGAAAAACGCGAGAGCGCTTTAAAATTAATCTGTAATCATCAGTTTTTTGGGATTTAATTAAAATTGTGTTTTGTTTTCCAAGAGCAACTTCTGCCTCACGCGCGTTAGACTCCTCTTCCCCCACAAGCCATGAACCTGTAAACAGCGGAAGGATGAGCTGATTAACGATAAGACAAAATTTCTCCTTTTCCAATTTATAACCCCAAACCTATTTCAACAAAATATTACAATAAAAAAATATTTTAAGTCAAGCAGATTTTATTATTTATCATAATAATTTTTTGCCAAATCATCCTTTATTAAATCAAGAGCCTTAGCTTCAATGCGCGAAACATAGCTTCTTGAAATGCCAAGAGCGTCGGCAAGCTCTTTTTGAGTGTAAACTTTCTCGCCATTAAGTCCATAGCGTTTTGTTAAAATTTCCTTCTCTCTTTTTGTGAGATGTTTGTCAATAGACTTGTTAATTTTCTCCATCATAAAGCTCGATGAAACTGCGTCTTCCACTTCATCTTCGTCAGACTCCAAAATGTCCATGAGAAGCACCTCGTTCCCCTCTTTGTCAGAGGCAAACTTGCTGTTTAGCGAAATGGTGTCACGATGCTTTTTGTTCACACGGATGAGCATTAAAATCTCGTTGTCAATGCACTTAGAGGCATAGGTTGCAAGCCCCGCACCCTTTTCATACTTAAAGCTGTCAATCGCCTTAATCAGACCAATCGCACCCACCGAAATTAAATCGTCAACTTCAATAGACACAGTGCCCGCATATTTTTTAACGATGTGCGACACAAGACGCAAGTTGTGATTAATCAGTTCGCTTCTGGCGGACATGTCATTTTTCTCATGATAGGCGATTAGGAGTTCTTTTTCTTCTTCCTTTGTAAGGGGTTTTGGGAAGCATTCAGTATTGTTCACAAATGCAGTAAAACACCTTAATTTGCTTAAAAAAAGCGGTAGACTTTCAAACATAGCCTTTCTCCTATAGAGAAATGTATATGTCGAATATTGTCATTTCTTGCCTGTCCGAAGGGCAAATCTGAACTATTTGCTTGTTTTCAAGTCTAGCTTGAAAAGCTGCGCCTTGACATTCAGTTTGCCCTTCTCGCAGCCAAACGCAAGTCGACAAGCGACTTGGCTGCGACTCTCATGCGAAGCTGAAATTCTAAGAAATAAGCTGTTGAATATTATAAAAAGCCATTCTCCGACAAAGCTTGCTTTCGCGTTTATCAATTTTCTTCCACATACTCTAAAAGTTTATGAAGAGTCTCTTCAATTTGAGATATGCTGTCGCGCACGCACTCTTGCTTAGCTTTTTTAACTTCACTTTCAATCTTTTCACTAAAATACTCACAGGCCTTATCCTTTCTGTGCCTAATCGGCATTCTCTTTGTTCCAACACAATGCCCACATGTTTTCACAAATCCCCTATAATCAATGTTTATATAGTGTTGTATAAAATGTTCGCACTGCCAGCATTCTTTATCCGTTTTCATATAATCTCCTTTTCCCAATGGAATTATTAGGAGTATAAAACAAAATAATTTAAAATTTTTCGCACTTGCCAAATGGGAAAATTATTTTAATCATGATTTCACTCCGGTTATGTCATTCTGAGGCGGGCAGCCGAAGAATCTATTGGATAACATCTAAACTCAGAGCAAATTCAATAGATCCTTCAGCTCACGCTTCAGGATGACAAATACAAAGTGAGTCGTGAATCACATAGGATAAGGTGACGTATAAAACAGACGAAGTCTGTCATTCTGAGGCTTGCCGAAGAATCTACTAAACTTGCCCTCGTTTTTTATTTATTAACGCAGGCATGCGTAGTAGATCCTTCGCTTGCGCTCAGGATGACAGCGCCTTAGGCGCTTATTAGCATAAACTCTAAAAAATAAAAAGGGCATAATGCCCTTAAAATAACTGATTTATAAAATCTTCTGCATCAAACTGCTCGATGTCGTCTATGCCCTCGCCTGTTCCTATGAAAACAACTGGCTTGTTTAAATCTTTTTCAATTGCAACAACAACTCCACCTTTGGCTGTTCCATCAAGCTTTGTAAGCACTATGCCGTCGATTGGCACAAACTCATTAAAAGCTGTGATTTGGCTAAGCGCGTTCTGACCTGTTGTGGCGTCAAGCACAATGAATGAAAATTTTTGCGCTTCTGGATATTCGCGATCGATAACTTTGTTAATTTTCTTTAACTCTTCCATCAAATTGGTTTTGGTGTGAAGTCTGCCCGCAGTGTCCACGATAAGTACATCTGTATTTTTAGCTTTTGCCGAAGCAATGCCGTCAAAAACAACAGCTGCCGCATCAGCGCCTTCTGCATGTTTTATAATTCTGGTTTTAGAGCGATTTGCCCAAAGCGAAAGTTGCTCGCTTGCAGCCGCTCTAAAAGTGTCGCCCGCAACCAAGGTTACAGACTTCTTTTGATTTGAAAAATACTTGGCAAGCTTGCCGATTGTTGTGGTTTTGCCCACACCATTTACACCAATTATTGTGATGATAAGCGGTGTTTTTAAATCTATTTTTGGTGCGCTTTCAAGAAGGTCTGTTAAAATCTTTTTAAGCGCACTCTTAACCTCTTCAGCAGAGCGAATTTTGTTTTTTCTGGCGTAAATTCGCAGCTCTTCCACCACTTCCATTGAAGTTTTGACGCCCATATCGCAAGAGATAAGGATGTCAGTCAGCTCGTCATAAAAATCGTCGTCAAGTTCGCCATGGCTTAAAATGGCGTCAAACTTACGGGCAAGTGCTTCGCGCGTTTTCTTAAGAGCGTTAGCAAATTTTTTGAAAAAACCCATTATTCCACCTCGGCTTGTTTGATTGCATCTGCAAGTTTAACAGAAACAACCTTACTTATTCCCTTTTCTTCCATTGTAACACCAAAAAGTGCCTCAGCATATTCCATTGTTGGCTTTTTGTGTGTAATAAGTATAAATTGTGTTGAATCGCAAAGCTTCTTCAAATATTTGTCTACAATCTCAACGTTAGAATCGTCAAGCGCAGCTTCAACTTCGTCGAACAAACAGAATGGAAGTGGCTTAATTCTAAGAATAGCAAAGATAAGCGCCATTGCTGTAAGAGATTTCTCTCCGCCTGAGTACAGTGACATATTCTGAATCTTCTTTCCAGGAGGTTGAACAAAAATTTCAACTCCGCTCTCAAGTGGATGTTCAGGGTCAACGAGCTCTAACTTTGCGTTTCCTCCACCAAACAGCTCACGGAACGTGATTTTGAAGCTGTCGTTAATCTTGTTAAGTTCGTCGATAAACTTTTCAACCATGATGGATGAAAGGTCTTTAATAATCTTAGTTAAATCCTCTTCCGCTTTCTTGAGGTCATCAGATTGCGCTGAAAGAGTGTTATATCTTTCAAGAAGTGCCGAGCAGTCCTCAATCGCGTTCACATTGATAGGTCCGAGCGCGTTTATTGCCTTCTTTATGCGTGCAATTTCTGGCATTGCAACTTTAATGTCAAAATCATCCTTCTTAAGAGAAATGCAGTCATTGTAAGAAAGTGAATATTCTTCATAAATTCTCTCCTGCATAGCCTCAATGTCAGTGTCCACTTTTGAAAGATTCATTTCCTCGCGGAATTTCTTATCACTTATTCGGTTAATTTCTTCCATAAGTGCAGTTTTTTGGCTGTCAAGACTTCTGATATTTGCAGAAATAGATGCTTTTTCCTCTTCAGTTTTCTTTTGCTTTTCAGTGAGCGCTGCAAGCTCCTCTTTAGCCGCACTTGCTGGTGCTGAAGCAAGTTTTTGTTTAATCATTGCCTCTGCATCATTAATAAACTGAAGATTTTGAACATATTGTTTTGAAATGTTTTCAATCCTATGTTCTTGAGCTTCAATTTCGCTTTCAATTCGGCTTACATCTCTTTTTGTGGAATTGATGTTTTCCCTAATTGACGCAATTTCAACTCTAACGCCAGTAAGCTTAGAGCTTACATCTTCGCGTTTTTCACGAAGCTTTTGGCTCATCTCACGGCGCTGTTGCATAACAGCGTTAACGTCTGTTTCGTTTCCGCTAAGTGCGCTCTGAAGCATGCTGCTTTCTTTGCAAGATGCCTGAACAAGCTCAAGCTTGTTTGAAACAGTTTGTTTTTCCATTTCAAGAAGTTTAATGTCATCACAAGCTTCATTTAAAGCGCTCTTCTGCCCTTCAAGTTTAACCTTTGCAGATGAAAGCTCAATTGAAAGCGCTGAAAGCTCGGCTGAAATCGCATCAAACTTATCTCTTTCGTTTTTATAGTCCCCTTCAAGCGCCTTTTTCTTAAGGTCAGCATTTGAAAGGAAGGCTTTGAGCGCCTCAATTTCCTTCTTTAAGGTTTCAATCTCGCGCTCACGGCTCATAATGCCAACAGCTTCGCTCTTCTTGCTTCCGCCTGTGATTGAGCCTTGAGGATTGATTACATCGCCGTCAAGTGATACGATTTTAAAGGCATAGCCCGTCTTTTTAGAAATTTCAATGGCGTCTATCAGTTTTTCAACGATAATTGTTCCGCCTAAAAGCCCTGAAATAACATTGTCAATCTTTTTGTCATAGTCAATAAGCTCGCTGGCAATGCCAATATAGCCATGCGCAGATGAAATCTTGCTTACATCCACACTTCTTCTTTTCATTGAAGAAATTGGAAGGAAAGTTGCACGGCCAAAGTTGTTTGATTTAAGATAATCAACAAGTTCTTTAGCCCCAGCTTCGTCAAATGTGACAACATTTTGAACAGAAGAACCAAGCGCTACTTCAATGGCGCTTTCTAACCTTTCTGGCACTTTAATGAGAGATGCAACAACACCAACAATATTTTTTGAAAGTGCTGAGCCTTGAGCATTTAATTTAAGCAGTTTTTTAACAGCATAGTTGTAGCCTTCAAACTCTGCTTGCATTTCGGTGAGAAGTTTAAGTCTGTTTTCAAAAACTTTAAGCTCTGTAGCTTTATTTTGTCTGTCAGACTCAAAATCCTGCAAGCTTCTTTGAAGCGCGCTCACCTTTCCAGCAAGAGTGCTTCTCTCGCTCTCTAAGGCGGAGGCTGACTGAGTTTTTGCATTAATTTCTTTCTCTAAAGCTGCGCAAACTTCTTCAAGCTCGCTCTTTTTATTGTTTTCATCAACAAGCTGACTAGAAAGATTTTCAAGATTGGTTGAAAGAAGTTCTTTTTCAGCTGTAAATTTTGAAAGTGAGCTTTTAATGTCTGAAAGAGAGCCCAAAGTTTCAATAAACTCTTTCTGAGATTTGCCCTCTTCAATTTCCGTAACTTCAAGCTCTTTTGCTATTTCTGCATACTCATCTGAAAGCTTGTCATATTGTTTTTGCAGATTTTCAAGAGCCGATTCAAGATTTGCAAGAGAATCTTTCTTATTGTCTCTTTCATTTTGAGCCATTTCTAAGAATTTCTTAGCATTATTTTTGTCAAGAGTGAGGCGGTCATTTTCTTTTTGAGTAAAAAGCACTCTCTCCCTTGCAACTTTAGTTTCGCCTTCCTGTTTTTCAAGGTTAACAGTAAGTTCCAAAATTTTTGAGTGGATATTGGAAAGAGTTATGTCAAAGTTTTGGAGCCTTGTCATTTGTGCGTCATAACTTTCAGCCGCAGTTTTTAATTCGCCCTCACGAAGAGCAAGTTCCTGCCTGATAGCATCCAATTTTTCACGAATACGCGCTTTGAAGTCGTTTGCATTTTCATATTGATAAATATAGGCGTTAACTTCCAAATCTTTGAGGTTAGTCTTATAGTCAAGATATTTCTTGGCATTTTCAGCCTGTCTGCGAAGTGGGCCCATTTGTCTGTCAATTTCAAGCAAAATGTCGCCCACACGGTCAAGATTCTGCCTTGCCGCGTCAAGCTTTCTTTCAGCGTCTGTTTTTTCCTTTTTATATTTAGCAATTCCAGCCGCATCTTCAAACATTCCACGGCGCGATTCTGGCTTAGACTCCACAATTTCTGTAATCTTGCCCTGTCCTATAATGGAATATCCGCTCTTGCCAAGGCCAGAGTTATATAAAAGGTTGTTAATATCTCGGAGTAAGCAGGTGTTGCGATTGATAAGATATTCACTTTCGCCAGAACGATAAAGCTTTCTTGTTATAATAAGCTCATCATAATCAAAATCAAAGTAACGAGTTGAGTTATCAAAATGCAGTGAAACTTCGCAGTAAGAAAGGCTTTTTCTTTTCTCAGTTCCGTTAAAAATAACATCCTGCATGCTGTCTGCACGAAGATCTTTAACTTTCTGCTCTCCAAGCACCCAACGAATAGCGTCGGCAACATTACTCTTACCGCAGCCGTTAGGTCCAACAATGGCGGTAAAACCATTGTCAAATTCGATTACTGTTCTGTCGGCGAAGGACTTAAATCCCGCCATCTCAATCTTTTTTAAAATCATCTTTTTTCCTTTCGTTATTCTTTAAATAGAATTTTAATCGCTTTTTCAGCGCAGTTTTGCTCTGCTGATTGTTTGTCCTCGCCTTCGGCGGAGGCTATTTTATCTTCATCCATGTAGAAGGAAGAAGAAAATCCATTTTGCGTTTTGACAGTTTCATATCTAATCGCACATTTGAAGCCCGCTTGAACAAGTTCTTGAAGTCGGCTTTTGTAGTTAGTGTCCTTAACCTTACTAAAGCCCTCAAGATGGAAATTTTTCTCGATAAATGTCTTTGCATTTTCAAGACCGCTATCGAGATAAATTGCCGCAATAATTGCCTCAATCACATCTCCTTTAACAGCTTTAGGGATATTTTTACCCATGCTTTTGCCAGTGATGATATTTTCAGCAAGGCTAAGCTCATCAAACAATGTTGCCAAGTAGTTTTCAGAAACATAATGGCTGCGGAGCACTGTTAAGTATCCCTCATCTTTGTCTGAGTGGCGGAACAGATAGTCGCCAACCAGAAAATCCAATATGCTGTCCCCTAAAAACTCCAACCTCTCATAGTTTTCTGCCGATTTTGAAGAGTGAGTAAGCGCCCTTTTAATTAAAGCGGGATTGTTAAATTTAATATCAAGCTTTTTTTCAATCGGCAACATTCTTCACCTCAAGTGATTTCTCAATTTTCTCAATAAGTTTGTTTTCGTGAAGTAAAATTGCTTGGTCAACTGAAGCGGCAATATTATATCTTGTTGAAGATCCATGGTTTTTCATAACAAGCTTCTTGCAACCTAAGAATGGAGATCCGCCATGCTTTCCAAGCACATCCATTCTGCCTTTAAGCTCTTTGAAAGTCTTTTTCATGAAAAGCGCGCCAATCTTTGACATGAAGTGAGATTTGATTGAGCGTTTCATAAGTGAAAGCACCGCACCAACAGCGCCTTCTGTACCTTTTAGAAGCACATTTCCAGCAAATCCTTCTGCAACCATAACATCAACATTGCCGGACATATACTCTCTTGCCTCAACATTGCCAATAAAGTTTACAGGGCTTGCCTTAATAAGTGGATAAGCTTCGCGTGTAAGCTCATTACCCTTATGCTCCTCTGTTCCATTTGAAAGAAGTCCCACTCTTGGATTTTCTTCTCCATACAAAATTGAATAATAAGCAGCGCCCATAACAGCAAAGTGCTGAAGGTTAATTGCCTTGCAATCAACATTCGCGCCGCTGTCGATGAGAAGAACATCTTTGCCTGGAAGTTTAGTTGGCAAAATTGGTGCAAGCGCTGGACGAGAGATTCCCTTAATTCTGCCAATCTTCATGATTGCGCCAGTAAGAATAGCACCTGTCGAGCCCGCTGAAATAAGAGCAGCAACATCCTCGTTATTTTTCAAAATGTCAAAAGCCCTAACAAGTGAGGAATTTTCTTTGTTCCTGATTGCTAGAGTTGGAGTGTCATCATTAGTGATGACATCTGGTGCGTGCTCAATCGTCACTCTGCCATTCCCGCGACCAGCAAGGAGCGTTACGATTTTATCTTTATCTCCGCACAAAATAAGCTCTAGATTTTGATGAGCTTCAAGTGCCATAACACAGCCTTCGATAATTTCCTTTGGAGCATTATCTCCACCAAATGCGTCAACAACAATTTTCATAAAAACCTCGCGTGATATAATATTTATAAAATACATGCTTAGTCTAACAAAATCAAAAAAATAAGTAAAGCAAATATCGCGGGTTGACACCAAAAAAATTTCGCGGTCACGACGTGAAGCGCCTAGCCGCGTTTTTTCGGTTTCCCCCGCGAGCCCCCTTCCGCACTCTTGAAAATTCCGCTGGACATTTTCTGCGAGTAGATGGGCTTCAGCCGCTTTCCCTCAAGCAAACTCATGAATGAGTTTCTTTCGGTTGTCGCCGGGCAAAGCCCTT